>JAFSAK010000079.1 GCA_017441045.1 Clostridia bacterium | reverse complement strand
TCTTTTCATTTATTACCCTATTCGGAGAAGAAACCGTTTTTATGGCGGTGGGGATGATATTTTTCTGGTGCATAGATAAATACAAAGGTTATTATCTGCTCTGCACCGGATTTTTCGGCACAGTGATTAACCAATTTTTAAAGATTGCCTGCCGCGTACCGCGGCCTTGGGTTAAAGACCCCGATTTCACCATCGTAGAATCGGCGCGGGAAGCCGCGGGAGGATACTCTTTCCCAAGCGGTCACACCCAGACATCCGTTGGGCTTTACGGTGGAATTGCCCGTTCGGTAGATAAAAAACGGCTTCGGATTATAATGGTTGTTTTGGCGGCTCTTATTGCACTTTCCCGTATGTATCTTGGCGTACATACACCCACCGACGTGCTTGTATCTATAGGTATTGCCTCGCTTTTGATTTTCGTTGCCTATCCCATTTTCAAAAAGGCGGAAAACTCGCCCAAAGTTATGTATGCGGTGCTCTTTTTCTTTTTGGTGATTATAACAGGGTATCTTTGCTTTGTGCTTTACTATCCATTCCCCGAAGAAGTTTATGCCGCCGAGGCCATAGACAATCTGGAATCCGCCCGTAAAAACGGATTTACCTTGCTCGGTTGCGCCTTTGGTATCCTTGCCGTTTATACTGCGGATATAAAATGGATTAAATTTGAAACCAGAGCGCCCTTTGGAATTCAAATAATTAAGGTTTTAGGCGGACTTTTGCTTGTTGTTTTAGCAAAGGAACTGCTGCGCGCGCCTCTTGACGTTTTATTTGACGGCCACCTGATCGCCCGAAGTATCCGCTACTTTATAATGGTTATAATCGGCGGCGCTCTTTGGCCCATGGCCTTCCCTTTGCTCTCTAAAATCGGTAAAAATAAATAGTTTTTATCTGAGAATGAAACCGATTTGGATTTCAAATCTTCCGCAACTTAATAAAATTTTATGCCTCCGAAAAATCGGGGGCATTTTTGTTGCAAAAGCGACTTATTTATGGTACAATGCGCTTTAAGCTAATAACTTTGGAGGCGGCTATGTTTAAAAAACTTATCGGAGACAGGCAATTCTATAAAAAAGTTTTTGCCCTTGCCATCCCCATTATGATACAAAACGGAATTACCAATTTCGTTAATATGCTCGATAATATAATGGTTGGGCGCTTAAGTTCGGTGGAAATGGCAGGTGTTACCATCTCCAACCAACTGATTTTCGTTTTCAATATTTGTATTTTCGGAGCCCTTGCAGGCGCGGGAATTTTCGGAACTCAATTCTTCGGCAAAAAGGATAGCGAAGGCGTTCGTTTCACCTTCCGATTCAAGATAATTTTCGCCCTTATTTTAACGATTTTGGGAGTTCTTGTTCTCTACTTTTGCGGCGATTCCCTTATAAACCTTTATCTTAAAGGAGAAGGCAGCGCCGAGGATATTTCGGCCGCCTTTAAATACTCCAAAGATTACCTTAATATTATGCTTATCGGTTTTTTGCCCTTTGCCCTTTCTCAATGCTTCGGCAGTACCCTTCGCGAATCCGACCAACCCGTTATCCCGATGGTTGCGGGAATTATTGCGGTTCTTGTAAATCTCACATTCAACTATATTCTTATCTTCGGCCATCTGGGCGCGCCTCGTTTGGGAGTGTGCGGCGCGGCCATAGCAACGGTTATGTCCCGTTATGTTGAACTGATTATTGTGGCCGTTTGGACGGTTATTAAAAAGGCAAACAATCCCTTTATTATCGGCGCTTTCAGAAGTTTATATGTTCCCTTCCACCTTGTGCGCGAAATCTTTAAAAAGGGACTTCCTCTTCTGCTCAACGAGGCGCTTTGGTCGACGGGTATGGCCATTCTCAACCAATGCTATTCCCAAAGGGGAATTGATGTTGTGAGCGCTACCAGCATAAGCCAGACCTTCTTTAACCTATTCGGCGTTTGCTTTTTAGCCATAGGCGTTGAGGTTGGTATAATTTTAGGTCAGATGCTGGGCGCAGGAAAAACTCAAGAGGCCCTTGATACGAGTTACAAACTGATTGCTTTTTCGGTGCTTGTCAGCATAATTACGGGGGCTTTATATGCCATTGCCGCCGAATTTATCCCCTCTTTTTATAATGTTAGCGACAATGTTCGCCATATCGCTACTGCTCTTATGCAGATTACGGCACTTGTCTTCCCTCTTGATGCCTTTGCCCACGCTTCGTATTTCACCCTGCGTTCAGGGGGTAAATCCTTTATTACCTTTATTTTCGACAGCGGTTTTGCATGGCTTATAAGCGTACCCTCGGCGTTTATACTAACCCGCTTTACTTCGCTTTCCATTTTGCCCATTTTTGCTATATGCAACGGGCTCAACATTCTTAAATGCGTTGCAGGGTTCTTATTCGTTAAAAGCGGTATTTGGGTTAAAAATATTGTCAATTGACAAGCCCTGCTTTTAGTGTTATTATTTATATGATATTTTATTTATATTTATGAAAGGCGGTAAAACAATGGTTAATGAAGCAAATGAACCCGTATTTACCCTCGATATTAAGGCCTTTTTCAAAGAAGCCCTTCACCGCTGGGTAACCATTGTTGCGATTTCTCTTGTATGCATTTTAATTGCATTTATTTACGGTCAGTTTATTTCTACCCCTCAGTATTCCTCATCCGCTTCCATATATGCGGCCAATCAGGGCGAGGCAACGGGGATAACCACCAGCGAAATCAATATTTCAACCCACCTCACCAAAGATTGCTGCGAACTTATTTTGTCCCGCGCCGTTCTTGAAGAGGTTATATCCAATCTTGGTCTTGATACGAGTTACGAGGGTTTGAAATCCGCCGTTACGGTTTCAAACAACGAAGAAACCCGTTTTATAAATGTTAAGGTTACTACCGATGATGCCGAAAAATCCCGTCTTATTGCCGACGATATTTGCGCAGTGGCAAAAGAAAAAATCATTGAGATTATCGGTGTTGACTGGGTAAAGATAGCAAATACAGCCAACCTTCCCAAAGCCCCTTCATCTCCCTCTTTGACAATGTATCTTATATTCGGTTTATTGGCCGCAGTTGTTTTATCTGCCGGATTTGTTCTGTTATCCTTATAT
>JAFSAK010000008.1 GCA_017441045.1 Clostridia bacterium | reverse complement strand
TTACTGATCTTTCAAGCGAAGTTGGTGTTGGTTTTGCCGCAGTAGTAGGTACTAATATTACCGCTGTTGGTCAGGAAACAACTTTCCACATTATATTCGACCTTAAGGAAAACTACTATATTCAGCAGATTCTTTGGAATCAGTTCCATCAGAATCATCTTGAAACAGGTAAGTATGAGGTTTATACCTCTACCGAAATCGCAACCCTCTTCAGAGAGCAGAATAAGATTATCACTTATAATAATATGAGTGATTCCGAAAATGGAACTACCGATACTCAGTTATTTACAATGGGCGGTAACGGCGTAATTGCAAGATACATAAGCTTCTGCATTAAGTGCCCTGTTTCCGATTATGAAAAGGCCCTTGAGCAGTTCTCGGGTATGTGCTATCCTCGACTCTATGACCTTGGCGTATTCGGTAAGAGATACTATAAACCCAAGGCAGAAATTAACTTCCTTAACCATGTTCCCGTAGAAATCTATCGCACCGATGATGCGGGTAACAAGACCACCGTTAAGGAAGATGAGTATGATGGTTTTGATTATAAGTATGCTTATGACGGTGCTTATGATATAGCAACTCCCATAGCACAGAACGGTAAGAACATTAACTTCTTATTCAATCTCTGCGCTAATAAGACCATCAATTCTATAAAGCTTTCAACCCTCACTAATAATATTAAGGGACTTAAGGTTTACGCTTCCGATTCTATAGAAGGCGTTTGGGAAGATTTCTCACTCGTTATGGATTATGACGGCGAAGCAGTAAACGAGGTATTCCGCACCTTCGGTGAAACACCCATTGAGGCCCGTTATGTAAGATTCTGCATAACCGATACGGCTGATGGTACATTTGATCCCACAGAATTTGAAGTAATCGGTTGGAATACCCAGGAATTCACCTACTTTAATATGGCAGAAGGCAAGGTTGGTACAACTAGTCTCTGGCTTGAGGATAAGCAAAATTATGAGCTTTATCCCACAACTCAGGATGCAGGCAGATATAGACCGCGTTGGTGGTCTGCAGATTCTTGGTTCCCACTTTCTGCCGCTCTTGATGGCGATGAGGCAACCGTAGCTGATATCTATAACGGTAAGAATAACGAAACTTCTGTAAATATTCTTATTGACCTTGGCACCCTTAACGCCGTTGATAATATTGACTTTATTTCGGGTAGTAGTTCTGAATTCTGGCCCACCAAGATGAATTTCTACTTTGGTGATGATGAACTTTCTCTCTTCGGCAAGGATGTGAAGCCCAATGCTACATTCAATGGCAAGACCTCTGCTGAAAACGGTAGCTATTCTTACACCTTCTTACCGCAGATTGCCCAGTATGTAAGAGTAGAAGTCGTTGAATGTAAAAATGAATTCTTTACCAAGGGCGATAAGGTTGCAACGGTTATTGCCGATATTATGGTAAACGGTCTTGAAATTCTTGCAAGCACCGCTTCCGAAGGCGTTGCTGCTTCTATCACCGATGAAGAGACCGGTGTTCGCGTTGACCTTGTAGCTCTTCGTGAAAACGATGTTTATACCACCCTTCAGGATATTCTCGTTAAAGAACGCGAAGCAACCGCTGAAGAACTCAAGAGTCTTGCCGATAACGGAAATGTACTCGCTTCCAAGGTTTACGATGTATTCCTACTTGATGTAAACGGCGATATTATAGATGATGTTGGAGGCAGAGAAATTAAGATTTATCTACCGAAATCTCTCTATAAGGGTGAGAATGCAGAAGATGCATTTGTAATCAATAATGCTTGGGGCGAATTCAATATGGTTGAGTTCACTACCGAAGATGATTACTTTGTAACCATTTCGACCGATCCGCTAACTAATACCTACGCTTTCTGCGAATTCGCCGATGCTTCCTTCGAGGATGAAGATGAGGACTCAACCGATATGGATAATACCGTAGAGGGTGAGGAAGAAGATAATTCCGAAGTCGAAGAGGAAGATGAAGACGAGGATGACGATAAAGCCAAGAGAAAGAAAAAGATTAAGGTTGTTCGCAAGAACAACGGCGGCGATTTTGATTATACTTGGATTATTGTTGTCGCAATCGTGGTTGTGGTTGTAGCCGCAGCAGGTATAACCCTCTTCTTAATCCTTAAAAAGAAGAAAGCAAAGGACGAAGCAGAAGAGTAATTAAATTTTGTTTGGAATAGGTTAAAACTTATTTCTCTTTTCAGACCAAGCCGAAGCCCCCTGCGAAAACAGGGGGCTTCGGTGATTTTTATATTGACAAATGAATTTATTTGGTTTATAATCATGTTTAGAGATTTAGAGAAATGCAAAAGAATGCCCCAGTGTGTTCTTTTGCATTTTTTAGTATAACCGAGAAGGTAGGTTGACTTGATGGAAATCAGCTTTTTTAAGAGGATTATTTCTGTTTGTCTCGTGGTGTTTCTTTGTCTTGGAATATCTCTTATATCCTTTGCGAATACCGCTACTGCTATCCAAAAACGTGTAGTTGAAGTGGAAGCAGATACCATCGTTACAGAATCTTTTTTAGGACTTGGAAATAATCTGTGGACGGGTGAATATACTAAGAATTATGGTATGAACGAGGCCTATCAAACAGTAAGTGATAAGCGCAATAATATCGTAAAGCCCGCTTATATGAGAATGATGTTTTTGCCCGGTTGGTTAGTTTTTCTTGATGAAACTCCCGAAAGGCAGCAAGAACTCTGGGAATCAGGTATTTATAATTGGGAAAACGAAAACGTTAAGAGTTTTTTCAGAAAACTTAAAATGTTTAAAGAGTCGGGAACGCTTGTTATGATTAATATGGGCGGCCGCGTGCATTATGAAATGAACGAATGGTTTTCCATCAAAGATGTGGCGCTTTCCGAAGGCGGAACAAGGAGCGCTCCCAGAAATCTCGATGCGTTTGCCGAAGCCACTTATGCGGTTTTTGAAAGAGCTTGGAATTATGGCTATGATAATGTGCAGTATCTTACCTTTTATAACGAAGTGAACGGCGGCAATTACGAGGCGTTTGGCGATAAGCGTGTATATTGGTGTGAAATGATTGCCCGCGTTCACGAGGAATTTAAGGGTAATACATTTAAAGGGGTTAATGCCCGTGAAAAAATCAAAATCGTGGGTACCGACCTTACGGGATATGTAAACTCAGAGCGAATTACAGATTATCTGAATTTTGTGAGAGATAATTTAGTGGATGAGAATGGTGCGCCCATTTACGATGTTTTGGGTAACCATCAATATATACAAACTAAAACCTATGATGAGTGGCGGGAGCTTACTGATAAAATAGGTCAGGATTATCCCGGTATATTTATAAATGAATTTGGTCCCGCGGATGATAAGGATGGTAAAAAGTGTATCGGTTTTGGCTATTCTGAAACCTCTCAATTTTTGGCCTATGCCAATGCGGGAATAGGCGCCGCGGCAACGTGGTTCTATTCGGGGGATTATGTTCCCGAACCGATGAAAGTGCCCATAAATTCTATGGATGTTTGTATGTGGGTTACTCCTTCTACGG
Source organism: Clostridia bacterium (assembly GCA_017441045.1). The sequence continues at coordinate 5,713 of JAFSAK010000008.1, read as the reverse complement.
ATATAGATGGAATATCGGGCGGTTATGCCGAAAAAGGTTTGCTTACAAGATATATACCTAAATTCAGTCAAGTTATAAAGACCAATACCGATGCCGACGATGTGTTTGCAGCGGCTTTTCATAAAGATGGCGAGTATACCATTGCTATCGAGGTTGATAGAAATGAGGCGGCAAGAGAACTCGAAATTAAACTCGGCGATAAACTTGAAGGTAAAAAATTCGAACGCCATATTTATGAATTCCCCGAACTAAGAGAAAACGGATATGAGTATTATGATGAGAAAAGGGCAGACGGTGACCTTTTGCCCGTAACTGATAAGATTCTTGTTTGCAATGGCGGTAAAATTACGGATACTGTTGCAGCGGATGGACATTATTTAATCGTTTATACAACGATTAAGGAGCAAATCCAATTGGTAGCAAATATTAAAGAGGTTGCTATATCCGCAGGGGATACTGTGGAATTAAAGGTAGACCAAATTTATGGCGCAGATGGTGATACAAGCGCAGTTACATATTCAATTTACGGTAAAAGCACATCTGATGAAATTTATGAGAACGTAACAACCAATGTAGGCTCCCTTACTAATGTGAACGGAGCGACTGCTACCTATAAGTCATCGGGAACGTCTTCCGGAGATACTGTCGCAATAAAAATTTCATCGAATTATGCCGATGAATCAGGCGAAAGCGCATATACGATAGTTATTGTAAATATCGTGGAATAGGGGGAGAATTATGAAGATATTTTTAAGAAAAAACATAGCATATATTCTTTCTCTGATTATATCAATAAGTGTAATTTTGCCTGTTTGTAATATGGAAACACCCGTATCAGCGCAATTAGGCGAAACTGTAACCAATGATGCAGTGGAAATGCTTAAAAACGCGTGGTCCGAGCTTACAATAAGCGGGAAAACCGAGTTGTTTCCGTATAGATACTATAACAATACAACTGCCATAGCAGATACAAATTTGGAAGCGGCGCCCACCGTATCGGAATTTGATATCGGTAGTAAGATTTTTAACTGGAGTATTGATAATGCGGGCTCCTATACATCTTCCTCTTATACTCTTATTTACGAGAAGGTAAAAGGAAATGCAGAGGGCGCCCAGATAGATTTTGATAATATAACAGAGGCCTATTTTACTTACAGGGTGAATAGCGTTGAGCGTGAGGGAAAAATTTATCCACGCGTGTTCTCCTCAAAAAGAACGGTGTTTAATCCTAACGCCTCAAAATATCCAACGGTTACTGAGAATGATGTTATCAAGGGGTGGAAAAAGGTTACATTTACCGCGCTTTTCGGTGAAGATTGGCAAACCATGTTTAAAAACGGCTGCTCAACTCCTGAAAAGCAACTCGGTAGAATTTTCTTGATGCCGGGAAATATTAAAGCAGATATAACCTTTGGAACGGTTGTTATAGAAACCTATCAAAAGGCGGTTTTACCGGATAATATTGATAACTTATCTGTGACAGAACTGATACTTTCCGCTGAATCTCTTGATATTTCTGCCTATTCAAACACTGAAAATTTTGTAACGGCTCTTGAAAACCTGAAAAAAACAAATGCAGAAGATACAGCTATAAGCAATTTATCTTCCGCTTGGAAAAAGCTTACATATTCTGATGTACAACTTAATCCTTACAGATATTACAACAATTCCTCTACCATTGCCGATACGACTCTTGTTTCCGCAGAAATACCTAACGAAAAGTTTGCAGATAGTTCGGTTACTTGGAATATTGATAATGAGGGTACCTACAATTCTAATTACAATGCGCTGGTATACGAAAAGGTGAAGAACGTTTCTACGGGTGCCGATATTCCTTTCGATAAGATAGAGGAGGTTTATTTCTGGTATAATGTTAATTCTGTAGAAAGGGAAGGAAACTTATATACACGAACCTTTTCTACTTCGGGAACGGTATTTAACCCCGATGTTTCAAAATATCCAACGGTTACCAAGGATGATGTAGACAAAGGATGGCAAAAGATAACCTATACAGATATTTTTGGTGAAGATTGGCAGTCGGCGTTTTCTGATAAATGTGTATCGGCCGAGAAAAAATTAGGAAGATTATTTATAATGCCGAGCAATCTGAAAGCCGAAATAGTTTTCAGTTCTCTGGTTATAGAAAGGGGCTTGGATCTTCCCGCCAATTCTGAGAGTTGGAATTTGGCAGATTGGATTTATGCCGCAAATAAACTGGATATTTCCGAATTTGGAAACACCGAACAGTTTACCGAAGCCATCCATAAGGCGCAGGAAGTAAAAGAAGAACTTGAAATTGCCCGAAGTGGCAAAACAGAGAGTTTCGTTGATGCTAATGCCTTCGATTTCACGGGAATTGATAATATTCTCACCAATTTCGATGTAACTGTTTATAATTTTGACGGAGCAGAAAAGAATGAAGTAAAAGAAATCTATTTATTGGCCGCCACCGATAATAAGGTGGATTATAATGCCGAAATTATCGGCGCGAGTTATAATGATGGGTCTTCTTTTACCGATATTGTTTATACTTCGAAGGGCAAAGCAAAAATTGATAAGATAATAATTTCTAATGCTGTGGAAAAGAATTTGAGAAATTATAAATATTCAATTTATATTTCCGATACGCCCGAAACTCTTTTTGATTCAGATTCACTTATAGCGAATTTTAAAAACGAAAACCTTGATCAACTTCAGGTCTTTGATTTTACCGAAAATTCAACTGTTGAAGGCACATATATAGCAATTCGTGTATACGCACCCAAGGAAGATATGACGGGTTTTGACGGTATTATTCGTTTTACCGAGTTATGCGCAACAGGTTCTGTAGAAATATACGAAGTTGAAAACGGTAACTTTGACAATGCAAAGCTTGATTCATTCGGCGAAAATCTCCTTAATAAAAGAGAACCGTATTTTAAATTCGCTGTTGGCGCGAAATGGAGCTTTAAGGAGTTGTTCAGATCGGGAGGATATAAAGCCACAGATTTTGCCGATAACAACAGAGATACCAGAATCGGTTGTTATAACGCGAATTGTATGGTTTATTCTGCCGATGATGAAATAACTTTCTTTATTTACTATGATTTAGGTGCCACTTACAGTGTTAAAACCATCGCTTTTAACAGCGTGACCAATGCATATTTGCAGACAGGTAAATACGATATTTATACTTCCACGGATATTAACACACTCTTTTTAGAAAGAAGTAAAATAATATCTTATAATAATATGTCGGACAGCGAAAACGGAAGCTCGGTTTCGCAGGCGTTTCATATGTTAGGCGAAGGCCATGTGGCAAGATATATAGCGTTCTGTATAAAGTATCCTGTTTGCAATTATCCCGCCGCCGCTGATAGATATGCAAAGGACCAAGGTGTCAGAATTGCAGATTTGGGTGTTTACGGCGAAAGATACGAAAAACCGCTAAAAGAAGTAAATCTGCTTTCTCATGTTCCTACAAATGTCTATAGAGGCGATGATAATACGCCGATTACCGAAAGCGAGTATAACGGCGATGATCACAAACTTCTATATGATGGATTTTATAATAATGCCGCAAGCATAGATACTAAAGGTGAAAAGATTAATTTAATTTTTAACCTTTGCAGCAATATGAAACTTAATTCCATAAAGCTTTCAACGCTTTCGTCGAGTATTAAGCATATGAAAATTTATGCCTCGGACAGTGAAGAAACTATATGGAATGAAAACACATTGGTCTATTCGTATAAAAGCGGAAATAATTTATCAAACCGAGTTATAAAATCTTTCGATGAAGAACCTCTCAATGCCCGCTATTTGCGAATAGAAATATTGGAAACCGAAAATGGTACGTTTGACCCTGCTGAGATAGAAGCAGTCGGTTGGAACACGCAGGAATTCAATTATATGAATCTTGTGGAAGAAAAATATGAGTCGTATACCATCTATTTGCAAGATAAGGAAACCGCAGATGTTAAGATATCTTTTTCCGATGCTAATCGATATATACCTTATGAGCAAACAGAAAATAAGAGCTATTCTATAAATAAAGCCCTCGACAACGATTATACTACCGTAGGGGATTTGTTCGGCGGTAAGGATAATAAAGAATCTATCAATCTGGTTTTTGATTTGGGAACACTTAACTCTTTAGATAGTTTCACCTTCCGTGCGGGTAGCAGCGCAGATTATTGGCCGAGTAAACTCAATTTCTATTTCGGTACGGATGATATGGAACTTTTCGCAAAGGATGCGGTACCCGCTAAAGTTTGGAAAGATAAAACCGATGATGAAAATGGAATATATGCATATAATTTTGTTCCTCAAGTAGCGCAATATGTTCGTATAGAAATTCTGGAGTGTTCTCACGAATATTATCAGCGTTTCGGTGGGGAAAAGATGCTTACTGTAATTTCTGAATTAGCAGTGAATGGTCTTGAACTTGTGGGAACATCGGATGTGGGTATTGCCGCAAGATTGGTTGACGATGCTACGGGAACAAGGGTTGATATTTTAGGCCTTCGTGATAACGATGTATTTACCGCAGTTTCGGATATTTTAGTAATGAAACATCCCGCTACTTCTGAAGAAATATCGGAAGTTTCTTCACAAGGGCTAAAAGTTCTTACGGATGTTTATGATATATATCTACTGGATGCCGAAGGAAATATAGTAAGCGATTTCGGAGGAAGAGATTTAAGAATATATATCCCGAAAAAACTTTATGAAAATAGCGAGGAAATATTTGTTCTGGCTGAAGAATTCGGCAGACTCAATATGTTGGAGTTCGTTGCCGACGGCGAATATTATTCCTATTTGAGCGATGGTAGTTTCGGTTTGTCTTTTGCTCTCGGTGAATATTCTGAATTTATTGATAATAAGGATGATGAAGATTCAACCGATATGGATAACACCGTAGAGGATGAGGAAGAAGATAATTCCGAAGACGAAGAGGAAGATGAAGACGAGGATGACGATAAACCCAAGAGAAAGAAAAAGATTAAAGTTATCCGTAAGAATAACGGCGGCGATATTAATTATCTCTGGATTATTCTCGGCGCAGTTGCAGCAGTAGTTATAGTTGCAGGTATTGTAATCTTCTTCATAATCCTTAAAAAGAAAAAAGAGAAGGATGAAATAGAAGAGTAATAACTTTGTTTGGAATAGGTTAAAACTTATTTCTTTTTCAGACCAAGCCGAAGCCCCCTGTGAAAACAGGGGGCTTCGGTGATTTTTATATCTAATTTTAAAACATTCTTCGCAATTTCTCTAAGGTCGCTTTTTCTATACGGGAAACATAACTTCGTGAAATGCCTAACTTTTTTGCAATTGCTTTTTGGGTAAGCTCTTCTTCGCCGCCAAGACCGTAGCGCATGTTTATTATCTCAAGTTCCCGTTTTGTAAGGGAGGTAGAGAGTAGGACCTTCAGTTTGTCGAGCTTAAGCTTTGTATCTATCTCTTCTGCAACATCGGCAGTGTCGGCAATTATATCGATAAGCGTAAGGGCGTTTCCTTCTTTATCAGTATCTATGGGCTCGCTTATGTAAACATCCTGAGCGGTCTTTTTAAGATTTCTGAAATGCATAAGTATCTCATTTGCTATCCTCACACAAATCGGTTTTAGCATGACGACCAAAATCCTCAGTAGTATCTTCGTCGTAATCTACGTCCGAAAACTCTATGAGTTCTTCGTCTTCATCTGCATCTATTTCAATGTGTTTTATGTAAG
>JAFSAK010000078.1 GCA_017441045.1 Clostridia bacterium | reverse complement strand
GCAGAAGAACCGCCATGAATTTTTGTTATAATATCTTCGTCTTGCCTATTTTCATTAAGCGGACATACACCCGATATGATTTCACAACCAATTCCGTATATCGCAAGCAAAATCCATATTGCTAATGCTAAACCACCATTGTGCTCCATATACAATACATACGGAGCGATGCAGAAAACAATGCCCGATACTATGCACCAGATATTGTATATCCATTTCACAGGACTTTGACGTGAGCCAAGGACAGAAAGTGCCGTTTCTTTATGAATATAATTCGGATAGAAATGTGCAAGAACCAATGGCAATAGATTATCCATCAAAAGTGTTATAGCCCATATAAAAATCAATATTTTCATTTTAATTCTTCTTTTCTACAAATTAGAGTTTATTGAATTTACTATACCATAAATCATTCAAAATAGCAATGTTTCTGCAATATTCATGAGTCATAACGATTCTTAATAGAATCTTTATGACTCTTTGTCTTGAACATAGAGTAATTCGGGTTGTGAAGATTGTTAAAAGAGTTTATATCGGGTCGATGTGGGCATCGACCCCTACACAATATGCATATATAACATACAAAAAACCGCCTTGCGATTCGCAAGGCGGTTATGCTTTTATTAAAGTGATCTTTCGAGCCAGGTGAAACCTAAATCAAGGGCTTCGAAGAAGGTTGATTTGGTGCTTTCCTTCTTGATTCTATCCTTAATGGGAGCATCGGTATTGCTATCCAAAAGTTGAACGGTAACCTTATCGGCAAGCTCAAGATTATCTTCTTTGCTATATGAAAGAATCTCAAATCTTACTACAAGCTTTTCGCTCATATCGCCGTAATAAATCTCGTTACCTTTTCTTACAAGGGGTTTGCCCTTATAGGTTAAAAAAGTTGTATCAGACATTTTTAAATCTCCTAATCATCGATTTTTCCGTAAAGATTGAATCTGAAAAGCATGGTTTCATCCTCGGGATTGGTGCAACGGATGGTTGCTTCGCCAATCTCGGGATTTGAAAGAATGCTGCTAAGTCCTATAATCTGGCAGAGCTTTGATTTAAGATTCAAGGAATCGCCCTCTTCGGTTTCAAGGAAGACATCGCCTTTGCAATGGTCAATGGCATCAAGAAACTCTTTAAGATCGATATTGTGAAGTTGAATTTTGCTTATATCCATTTAAAATTACCTCCAAAAACTGTTAAAAAATAGCTATTAAAAGTATAAACTATACATATTAAGATGTCAAGTGGGGAGTTTTTTATTTTAGTTTATCCAAACTATGTTATTTATATGTTATTATATTGACTTTTTATGGAATTTTTGTTAATATGGTAACTGAGGAAATTTGAATTTTCAGGAGGAAAAACATATGGATAACGCAAGTAAAACTATGGATATGATAGTAAACCTTGCCAAAGGCAGAGGTTTTGTATACCCCGGTAGTGAAATCTACGGGGGACTTGCAAACGCTTGGGACTACGGTCCTTTGGGCGTTGAACTTAAAAACAATATTAAAAAGGCCTGGTGGAAGAAATTCGTTCAGGAATGCCCCTATAATGTGGGACTTGACAGCGCCATCATTATGAACCCTGAAACCTGGGTTGCTTCGGGTCACCTTGGCGGATTTTCCGATCCTTTGATGGATTGCCGTCAGTGCAAGACGAGGCACAGAGCCGATAAACTTATAGAGGATTATGTTGCAGAGAACGGCCTTTCCGATAACCCTGCCGCTATGACCGATGATGAAATGATGGCCTATATCCGTGAACACGAAATTGCTTGTCCCTCTTGCGGAAGCCATGATTTTACCGATATTCGCAAATTTAACCTTATGTTTAAAACCTTCCAGGGCGTAACCGAAGATAGCACATCTACTCTTTATCTCCGCCCCGAAACCGCGCAAGGTATTTTTGTTAACTTTAAGAATATTCAAAGAACAACCCGTAAGAAATTACCTTTCGGCGTAGGTCAGATAGGTAAATCCTTCCGTAACGAAATCACCCCCGGTAACTTTATTTTCCGTATAAGAGAATTTGAGCAGATGGAACTTGAATTCTTCTGCAAACCCGGTACCGACCTTGAGTGGTTTGATTTCTGGCGCGGATACTGCAGAGATTGGCTTTTAAATCTCGGTATGGAAGAAAAGGCCCTTCGTCTTCGTGACCACGATAAATATGAGCTTTGCTTCTATTCTAAAGCCACTACCGACTTCGAGTTCTTATTCCCATTCGGTTGGGGCGAACTTTGGGGCGTTGCCGACAGAACTGACTATGACCTTTCTCAGCACGCTAAACATTCGGGCGAACCTATGGAATATTTTGATCCCGAAACCAACGAAAAGTATGTTCCTTATGTTATCGAGCCCTCTTTGGGTGCAGACCGCGTAACCCTTGCATTCCTTTGCAACGCTTACGATGAGGAGATTGATGATAAAGGGGATAAGCGAGTAGTTCTTCGCCTTCATCCCGCCCTTGCGCCCTTTAAGGCCGCAATTCTTCCTCTTTCCAAGAAACTTTCCGATAAGGCAATGGAAATCAAGAATGAACTTTCAAAGGACTTTATGATTGATTTTGATGATGCGGGCTCTATCGGTAAGCGTTACAGAAGAGAAGATGAAATCGGTACTCCTCTTTGCATTACTTATGACTTTGATTCTGAAAACGATGGTTGCGTAACCGTTCGTGACAGAGATACAATGGAGCAGGTAAGAATACCCATCAGCGAGCTTAAGGCATATATAACCGAAAAGGTAGCTTTTTAGTCGGATAGCAGATATTTAAGGAGAAGAATATGGCAATTATTAGTAGTATGGTAATTCCTCTTATATTGGGGCTTACATTTTTCCTTTTCGGTATGAATGTTATGTCAGGCGGCCTTGAAACAATGGCAGGCGGCGGACTTGAAAGAACAATGAAAAAGGTTACCGCAAATGACTTTTTAGGTTTCTTTTTGGGCGCAGGTATAACCGTCGCAATTCAGTCCTCCTCGGCATTTACGGTAATGCTCGTAGGTCTTGTTAACTCGGGACTTCTCAATTTCAATAATACCTTCGGTCTTATAATGGGCTCCAATGTGGGAACTACCCTTACGGCTTGGCTTTTAAGCTTAGCGGGAATAGAGGGTAAATGGTATGTTGAAATTTTAAATCCCAGCTTTTTTGCCCCTATTCTTGCATTTCTCGGCATTGCCATGCAGATGGTTTCAAAAAGCGATAAGAAAAAACAACTCGGCAATATTTTTATCGGTTTTGCAATTCTTATCTGCGGTATGGATCTTATGAGCGATTCAATGGTTAGCGTTCGTACTATCCCCGGATTTGATAGTTTTCTTGCCACCCTTAAAAGTCCTATTGTAGCGCTTCTTATTTCTACTGTTTTTACAGGTGTTATCCAGTCCTCTGCCGCTACTATAGGTATTGTTCAAGCCCTTGCTCTTTCGGGAGGCATTACCTGGGAAATGGCAATTCCTTTGGTGCTTGGCGCTAATATCGGTACCTGCGTTACTGCATTAATCGGCAGCTTGGGTACAAACAAAAATGCAAAACGCGTTGTTATTATGCATTTCTCCGTAAATGTTTTCGGCTCAATTATATGCATGGTAATAATGTATATTTTAAAAGCATTCGGCGTTGGTATTTTGGGCGCCGAAATTGCAATGGTTGGCGTTGCTATTGTTCACACCCTATTTAACGCTGTTAATACAGCTCTTCTTCTCCCAATCAAAAAGCTTATTATTAAGTTCTGCCAATTGCTTGTTCCCGACGGCGAAGAAAAGACCCATACCGTTTTCTTGGACGAGCGTATCTTCAATAATGTTCCGTTGGCGCTTTCCGAGTGCCGCCGTCTTACTGTTGAGATGGCAGAGCATACCAGAAATGCACTAATGAACTCCATTGAAACTATTGATAAATATGATGCTGAGCAGATAGAATTTGTCCGCGAATTAGAAGGACTCACCGATAAGTATGAAGATAAACTCGGCACCTATCTTGTGCGCCTCAGCAGTAAAGATTTATCGGCCGATGAATCTCATAGTGTTGCCCGTATGCTTCACTCTTTAAGTGACTTTGAGCGTATCACAGACCACGCCCTTAATATCTGCGATTTAGCGCAGGAGATTAAGGATAAGGAAATCATCTTCTCCGATGATGCGAAACACGAAATTAGTGTAATCACTGATGCTCTTAAAGAAATCGTTGGTAATGCTATCGATTCGTTTATTAACGATGATACGACCATTGCCGCAAAGGTTGAACCTTTAGAGCAAGTTATAGATAAACTCAGAGATAATCTTAAAGCCCGTCATATTGAGCGTCTTCAGAAGGGCGAATGCACTGTTCAGCTTGGTTTTGTGTTCTCCGACATATTGACTAACTATGAACGAGTTTCCGACCACTGCTCAAATATCGCGGTATATACCTTACAACTTCATACCGAGAATCTTGATGCTCATAAATATCTGCGCAATGTCAAGACAACTGCGGTTGAAGAATATGTTAACGAATATAACGCTTACGAGAAAAAATATTCTCTTTAATTATTAAAATAATTTATATGAAGGAAGTTATAAAAATGGCAAAAGAAGTATTAGTTGAAATTTCAGCCCGTCACGCTCACGTAACCGAAGAAACACTTGAGATTCTTTTCGGTAAAGGTCATAAGCTTACTCCTAAAAAGACCTTTCTCAACCCGGCCAGTATGCTTGTGAAGAAAAAATCACCGTTGTTGGCCCAAGAGGCAGCGTAAAGGCATCTATTTTAGGACCTACAAGACCTGCCGATCAGGTTGAGCTTTCCCTTACCGATGCCCGCGCTATCGGCGTACAGGCACCCATCCGCGAATCAGGTGATGTTGCAGAGTCGGGCGCTTGCAAATTAGTTGGTCCTTGCGGAGAGGTTGAACTCAAAGAGGGTGTTATCGCTGCTAAACGTCATATTCATATGACCGTAGCAGACGGTGAAAGATTCGGCATTACCGATAAGCAGATAGTCAGCGTTAAAATCGCAACCGAAGGCAGAGCGCTTGTATTTGATGATGTTGTTGCCCGTGTAAGCGATAGTTACGCTCTCGCTATGCATATTGATACCGATGAAGCCAACGCCGCCGCAGTTCCCGGCAGTTGCATTGGTGAAATCCTTGCGTAAGCCGTTAGGATTATATATTCATATACCTTTTTGCGCTAAAAAATGCGCCTACTGTGATTTTTATTCTGCATTTCCGGAAGGCACCGTTACCGCGCGATACCTTTCGGCTTTAAAAGAAGAAATAATTAAATGGGGCGGTCTTGCGGACCGCCCCATTGATACTATATATATAGGCGGCGGAACCCCTTCGCTTTTAGGCGAAAAAATAGGGGATATATTGAAATCGGTATATGATAACTTCAATGTCCTTAAAGATGCAGAGATAACTGTGGAAGCCAACCCTTGCTCTATTACTCGCGAATTTTTAAAAACGGCGAAGAAAATGGGGGTTAATCGGCTTTCTATCGGTGTTCAAAGCGGAAATGATAATGAACTAAAGGTTTTGGGCCGCACCCATACGGCTTCTGTAGCCGAAAAAGCAGTGAAACTCGCAAGGGAAGAAGGATTTGATAATATTTCTCTTGATCTTATGCTTTGTCTTCCCGATAGCACCGTTAAAACACTTAAAAGCAATATAGATTTTATCACTGATTTAGATCCCGAACATATTTCTGCATATATGCTTAAAATCGAAGAAAATACGGTTTTTGCAAGAAGAGAATTAAACCTTCCTGATGAAGATAAAGAGGCAGAACAGTATCTCTATATGTGTAATTATCTTGAAAGTAAAGGTTATGAGCATTATGAGATATCCAATTTCTGTAAAATCGGGAAAGAAAGCCGCCATAATCTTAAATATTGGCAGTGCGAAGAGTATATAGGCATCGGCCCTTCTGCCCATTCTTTTTTTGATGAAAAAAGGTTTTTTTACCCCGCCGACTTGAAAGGGTTTATCTCTTGTCCCGAAACGGTTGTTGAGGGCGATGGGGGAGAGATGGCAGAAAAACTGATGTTGGCTTTTCGACTTAAAAAGGGCATAAATCTTTTGGAATTTTATGAAGAAATTCCCCGAAAACTTATAGAAAGAATAAAAAGATTTGAAAAGGCGGGATTGGTGGATTTTAAAACACCTAATCTTCACTTAACCGATAAAGGTATGCTTCTTTCGAATATTTTAATAACGGAGTTAATTTATGAAGACCTATAAAATTCATCTGATTCGTCACGGAATGACCGATGCAAATATTGATGGCAGATATATCGGGTGCAAAACCGATCTTCCTTTATCGCCTGAAGGCGTAAGGGAATTAAAGGAACTGAGGGAAACCCTTGAATACCCCGATATCGAAGCCCTTTATACAAGTCCGCTTCTTCGCGCCCGTCAGAGCGCGGCGGCTATATATCCGGGTTTTGAGCCAATAAACGTAGATGAACTTACCGAATATGATTTTGGTATTTTTGAAAATAAAACCGCGGCGGAACTCGAAATTTGCCCTGAATATTCAGAGTGGACTTCAGGTAAAATTTCGGCAACTCCCGAAGGCGAGGATACCAATGATTTTATAAAGAGAATTGCCCTCGGAATAAATATGATTGTCCGCGATATGATGGAAAAAGATATAACCAATGCGGGAGTTATTATGCACGGCGGCGCCATAATGATGTTTTTGGCTACCTGCGCCGTACCCCGCAAACGCTCGGTTGAGTGGACCAGTGATAACGGTAGAGGATATTCCATAATGATTACTCCTTCCCTTTATCATAGTAGCGGTATTGTTGAAGTTTACGATATTATTTGAGGTATTTTATGGTAAATATAGGAAACGATTGGGATAATATTTTAAAGGATGAATGGGAAAAACCCTATTACCTTAATTTAAGGGGCTTTTTAAAAACCGAATATGGCAGCCGTACAATTTATCCGCCTATGAACGATATATTTAATGCACTTAAGTATACCTCTTTTGAGAATACCAAGGTGGTTATAATCGGTCAGGATCCATATCACGGCGAAGGTCAAGCCCACGGGCTTTGCTTCTCGGTTAAAAAAGGCGTGGATGTTCCGCCTTCTCTTCGTAATATGTATAAAGAACTTGAAACCGATTTGGGAATAACACCCGCAAATCACGGCGAACTGACCAAATGGGCAAAACAAGGCGTTTTAATGCTCAACAATGTGCTGACAGTCAGGGCGGGGGAAGCCAACAGTCATAAAGGTTACGGTTGGGAAAAATTTACCGATAGAGTAATCGCCGAACTTGATAAAAAGAGTACCCCCGTTGTGTTTTTGCTTTGGGGCGCCAATGCAAGAAAAAAAGCGGAAATTATTAAAAATCCCATTCATAAAAAACTTATAACCGTTCATCCAAGTCCTCTCTCGGCCTACGGCGGATTCTTTGGTTGCGGTCATTTTTCCAAGACCAATGAAATTCTCAAAGCATCGGGACAAACGCCTATTGATTGGCAGATAGATTAATTTATGAATTATAAAGAAACACTTGAATTTATTCATTCGCTCGGTATGTTTTCCCATACTGCCGGACTTGAGCGAATAAACAAACTTTTAAGTACCCTTGATAATCCGCAAGATAAATTCCCCGCCATTCATATTGCGGGCACCAATGGCAAGGGCTCGGTTTCGGTTATGGTAGCCGCCGCCCTGCAAAAAGAGGGATATAAGGTGGGGCTTTTTACTTCACCGTATATCGTGGATTTCAGAGAGCGGATAACCGTAAACGGCGAGTTTATTTCGGAAGATGACCTTTGTCGTATTTCCGAAAAGGTCAAGGCAACCAATATAGCCGTTACCGAATTTGAATTTATAACCGCGGTTGGATTTTTATATTTTGCCCAAGAAGGTTGCGATATTGTCGTCGTGGAGACGGGGCTTGGTGGCCGACTCGATGCCACCAATACCCTTAAAAATGTGCCTGTTTCGGTTATCACCAAAATAGGACTTGACCATACG
>JAFSAK010000077.1 GCA_017441045.1 Clostridia bacterium | reverse complement strand
GTTTTTGTTTTCGTAGCCGAACAGTTCTTTCAGTGCTTTATTATCCATATAAATCTCCTTTAAAGAAGGGCTCTTGCGAGCCCTGTTTTTATAACCAGTTCCTTTCAGTTATTACACAGTCATAACCGTGGATCTTGATTTTATCTCCGATATGCAGACTGCCCTTCTTGGCCAGGATGTATCCGTTATTGACGTTTTTTACATACGAATAAACAAGTTTGGATACTCTGCCGATCTCTTCGCCATCCAAATATACGGGCTCTCCTTGGCCTCCGTACTGTTTGGAGCGGATATAAAGTAGCAGGTTCAGGCATTCAACTTAATGATACTTCTGCTTATACAGGTACCGACCTTACTGATACGAGCGTACTTGGTAGTAAATATGCAACCTATACCGTTATTAAATCGGATATAGTTAGCGGTCAGGAACAAAACAGAAATGCCGGTGACTGGAAAGATCACATTATATTCAGTAGCGTAGGTGGGGATTCGGCCCTCGGTGTTAAAAACCTTAAGGGATATAGCGTATATATTAAATCCTCCAATCCCAGTATAGCCGCAAGACCCAAAGCTCATCTTGCCAATAACCAGATACTATGGAATGATCCTAGTGTCTATTTGAATGATAAAATTGGTTCTTCGGGCGCTTGGATAGAGCTCAAAATGACCGATTTACCTGAGCAGAGCAAGCTTTGGTCAAAAGCAGATAAAAATAATTTAAGCAAAACTGATGCTCTTACAGGAATCGGCTTTGACTTTACGGGAGGCGGAGAAATATTTATCGGTACAATGAAAGCAACCTTCAGCGCAGTTACCGATGATGTTCTCGCCCTTGCTTCAACCGATACCGATGCCTTTATGAAGGCGGCTTCCGATTTCTATTTTGAAGCAATTACCAACGGATACTATGCAGAAGATGATACCGCTTTCGCCGCCTTTGTAGAAGCCGCCGAAGACGCAGGTATCAAATTCACCCTTGATAAGTTGGTAGGCGGTATAGCAGATACCTGGAAGACACTCACCGTAACCGAAACCTTGGTTCCCGTAACCCTTTGGAACGGTCAGAATGTTCCCGTCGAGGGACTCAATGTATACGATTCTTCCGCTTACAGCGGTACCGACCTTACCGAAACAAACGTTTTAGGTCCTAAATATGCAACCTTTACAGCTCCCTCTGTTGGTTTGGATGATGGAAATAAGGGTAATGCGAGCGACTGGGCAGATTATGTTGTATTTGCTCGCGCGGATGGCGGACTGACAAAGCTTCCCGCCTCTAACTTTACAGATTTCTCGGTATATATCAAAACAACCGACGGAATGGCAGGAAGACCCCGTATTCACGGTCAAAATGGCGCTAACTGGAATGACCCTTCTTATTACGAAGCAGCCAAACTCGGAAGCGCATGGAAGAATATATCATCTTCCCAGCTTTCCGCGCCCGGAGAATTCAATCAGAAGGTTTTCGCCTTCGGCGACCAGAAACTTTATGGTTTCGGTTTTGACTTCTCAGGACAGGGCGAAGTAAGTGTTGGCTCTATGAAGGTTAACTTTACCGCAGTTAGCAATACAGTTTTAGGTCTTATAGAATCTGACCCCGTTTCCTTCTTGGCAGAAGCTATTTACTTCTATAATGATGCGGTTAAGAATGAAACCTTTGCTGCTGATGATGAAAGTTTTGTAGCTTTTGGTAATGCTCTTAATGCGGTAGTTTCAAATGAAGCAATTGAATTAGAAGTTACCATAGCCCAACTTAAAGCGGCTTGGATGGGACTAAGCGATAACACAACACTTCCTAAGGGTGATACTACCGGTTGGTCCATTGCCGATTGGGTATATGCAGCAAATAAGGTAGATATCAGCAGTCTTTCAGGCACCGAAGCTTTTGTTAATGCCTTGGCTAAGGCTACTGCCCTCAGGGATGAAATAGGCGCAAGCTTCACATGTAATACCGATAGCTATGCTAACTATGATGCGGCCCAGAGCGATATAGCCGGTTTAGGCGATAACGCATTACCCAAAGCAACAGCATTTGCCTACTATTATGATGGCACTGATAAGAATGAACTCACTTTAGATGCTCTTGATGCTCTTTATGATGGTGATTTCTCTACAGAATATGCTTTATCAGGGCTTGATTTCACCGCCGAAGGTTCTTATGCAGAGCTTGTGTATGCCTTTAACGGCGCTGTAAATGTAAATGATTTCGTTGTAGGTCTTAGCAGTAATTCCGATTTGGCTAAGATGAATTACAGAATTTATGTTGCAAATAGTATAGAAAAGCTTTTTGCAACCGATTCAATCGTTGCAAGCTTCAATAACGAAAACGGCGACCAGATTCAGAAATTCAATTTTGATGGTAAACCTCAGATAAGCGGCAACTATGTTGCATTCAGATTCTATGGCGCAGGAACCAACGATTTGGTTATATCTGAACTTGCGGCCTACGGTGATATTGTTACATATAATGTTGTAACAGGCGCTTATACCACAGAACAGATGAAGTCCTTGGGCGACAGTTTACTTGATGACAAGGGCGTTGTTACCTATGTTAAGAGCGGCACAGGTCCTATGACCAAGTGGGAGCAAGCTGGTCTGAAGTACGGCAAGGATGTAATAGTCGACTTGGATAAGTCAACGGGAGCCGGTTTCTCAACAGCGTCCAGCTTTATTTCCGAGGTAGGCGATGAGATTTCTTATTATATAATTTTCGACCTTAAGAAAGTATATAACTTAGAGAAGATACTTCTTAACCACGCTGACGGTAAATATCTTGCAACAGGTAAATATGAGATATACGCTTCTACCGAAAGAGCCCTGCTCACCAGAAGCGAAAGCAAGATTATATCTTATAACAATATGTCAGATGGTCCTAACGGAACCAGCATCACTCAGGTGTTTAATGCTGCGGGAAAAGGCGCTGTCGGAAGATTTATAGCTTTCCGTATTATCGTTCCCGTATGCGATTATGCGTCTCTAACAGCTTATCGTAACGACCTTTCATATCCCAGAATTTATGACCTTGGTGTTTTCGGTACAGAATATGTTAAGCCCTTAGCCGAGATTAACTTCCTTAACCATGTTCCCGTTGAGGTTTACAGAACCGATGCAGGTGGAAATAAAACCACCGTTTCGGAAACTGAATATAGCGGTGATGATTATAAACGCGCTTATGATGGCGATTATACCGTGGCCGCTCATATTGCTCAAAACGACAAGAACATTGATTTCTTGTTCAATCTTTGCGCTAATAAGGCAATAAATTCTATTAAACTCTCAACCCTTACAGAAAATATTAAGGGACTTAAGGTTTACGCCTCCGAAACAGTAGAAGGTGTTTGGGATGAAGAAAACTGCGTTGTTAATTATGACGGCGAGGCAACAAATGTTGTTTCAAAAACCTTTGGTGAAACACCCGTTTATGCCCGTTATGTAAGATTCTCTATAACCGATACTGCAGACGGTACCTTTGACCCCACCGAGTTTGAAGTAATCGGTTGGAACACTCAGGAATTTGCTTATATGAATCTTATGCAAGAAAACGCAGGTAATGTAACCTTGTGGCTTGAAGATAAGAGTGACTATAGCTTGGTTTCTACCTTCGAATCAGCCAATGAATACCTTACCGCTTGGAATGCTGAACCCATTTACGGTTTGATTAATGCATTTGACGGCGAAGAGGGTACAGTAGCCGACCTTTACGGCGGTTCCCTTGGTGATAAGGATGGAAACGATAGAGTAACTATTAATATGCTTCTTGACCTTGGTAACTTGATGGCTATCGATGAAATCGAGTTTATCGCAGGAAGCAGTAAAGATTATTGGCCAAGCGAACTTAAATTCTATGCAGGCGAGGATGATATATCCCTATTTGGCAAAGATGCAGAACCTCTTATGGTATTTGATGAGAAGTCAGATGCTGAAAATGGTAGTTACTCATATAATTTCTTACCTAAAACCGCTCAGTATGTAAGAGTTGAGATTGTTGAATCAACTCAGCAATACTATACAAAGAGCAATATGATACTTTCTATCATAGCCGAAATGAAGGTTAATGGCCTTGAAGTTGTCGGTTACAGCGCTGCCGAAGGCGCCGCCGCATCCGTAACTGATGAGGAAACAGGTATTCGCGCCGATGTAGTAGCCCTACGCGATAACGATGTATTTGCTACCGTTCAGGACATAATGATAGTTAAGCGTGAGGCAAATTCGGATGAAAAGAAGGCATTGGCTGCTCAGAGCGCAGTATTTGCATCTGATATCTATGATGTATATCTCCTTGATATAAACGGTAATATAGTAAGTGATCTTGGCGGTCGTGAAGTAAAGATTTACTTGCCCGAGTCCTTGTTCAAGGGAAGCGGTGACCCATATGTCCTTACAAGTCATTACGGCGAATATGTAATGGTTGATTTTGTGACTGTAGATGATTACTTCGTTGTGACCACTGATGATGCCACAAGTATGAGTTTTGCCTTCTGCGAATTCGCTGAAATCGAATTCGAAGAAGAAGGACCTACCGATATGAACAATACATTGACTGATGACGATGATGACACCGATGAGGATGAATCCGTCGAAGAAGATGATGACTATGATAAACCCAAGAGAAAGAAGAAAATCAAGTTTGTTCGCAAGAACAACGGCGATGGATTCGATTATCTCTGGCTTCTTATCGTAGGCGGAGCAGTAGTTCTTATAATTGCTGCAGGTATTATAATCTTCGTAATTCTTAAAAAGAAAAAGAATAACGAAGAAGAATAAATCTAATTCGAAATAAGATATTTCTCTTTTCAGACCTAGCTGAGCCCCCGTGGAAACACGGGGGTTCGGTGTTTTTATATGATTTAATGAAATAGAATATTAACAAATTGTAAAAAGGTCAGGGAAAGTCAAAAAATTTTTTCAAAAACTATTGACTTTTAGGAAAAGGTGGTTATAATATAATTGTTAGCACTCGAGAGAGTGGAGTGCTAACACCAAAATAATCCATTTTAAATAGCGTTTTATAAGGGGGTGGCGCAGTGGAATTAACGCCGAGAAAAATGGCGGTACTTGCCGCCGTAGTGCGAACCTATATTGAAACGGGTGAGCCCGTTGGTTCAAAGGTACTCGCAGAGCTTCTTGAAAATGCGCCATCATCTGCTACCCTTCGAAATGAGATGAGCGACCTTTGCTCTCTTGGATTTCTCGCTCAACCTCATACCTCTGCGGGTAGGGTGCCAACAAGCCGCGGCTATAATCTTTATATAAATACCCTTATGGAGCCGCAAAATCTCGAAAACAATACCAAGGATTTTATAAATGTTCATTTGGGCAGTGTAGGGTGCGACCCTCAAAATATTCCTAAATATGCCGCAGATGCCCTTTCGGAATTAACGGGTCTCCCCGCCGTTTCCGGATTTACGGTCGGTAAGAATGTTACCTTAAAAAAGGTGGAAATTTTGTCGATTTCCGCAAGAAGCGGAATTTTACTTGTTGTAACAAGTGATGGCAGAACTGATAGCCGTATGGTGCGTTTATCGGATGGCATTGATGAAGCGTTTAAGGATAATCTTTATAATGTAGTTAATAAAAATCTTAAAAACAAACCGCTTTTGGAATTTAATAAGGCGGGGCTTCAGAATTTAATGGCCGCTTTAGGATTTGATTCCTTTTCGCTTATGCCCGTTTTAACTGAAACCTATGATATGGCAGAGCAGCTTGGAAATTCAAAAATTCAAATAAGCGGAATTTCAAATCTTTATAATTTATTTGGCGAAACCGATGCCAATAAACTTTTAGGCCTTGTTTCAAATAGCGATTCGCTCCTTTCGGTATTAACCGAGCCGAGTGAAAAAACGCAGGTTATCTTCGGTAACGAACTAAAAATATCTGAACTTGAAGGCAAGGTAATCGTTTTAAGCGATTATAGTTGGAATAACGGATTTTGCGGTAAAATCGGAGTTATAGGCAATAGTCGAATGTCCTATGAACAGATTATACCGAGTATTGAATATGTTGCCTCTAAACTTACGGGACTTATGACCGAGGCAAAACTTGATATGGAGGATTAAAATGAGCGAAGAAGTTAAAACTAATGAATCATCTACTCCCGAGCCGGAAAAAAAGGAAAAGAAAAAATCCAAAAAGGATTCGGAGATTGATGCATTGAAGGCAGAACTTGAAAGTAAAAACGATTTGCTTAAGAGGACTGCCGCAGAATTTGATAACTTTAAAAAGCGCACCGAAAGGGAGCGCGCAGGCGTAGCCGAATATGCAAAGGCGGGAATTATCAAACAAATTTTGCCAATACTTGATAATATAGACCGTGCCTCTGCTGCAGATAAAGGAAGCGAAGATTATATTAAAGGAATCGAACTCATAGTTAAGCAGTTTGAAGCCCTTGCAGGTAATCTAGGCATTGAAGAAATTGGTAAGGTAGGCGATACCTTCGATCCTAATTTCCACGAAGCAGTTATGCATATTGAGGATGAGACACTTGGCGAAAATGTTATTTCGCAAGTTCTCCAAAAAGGATATAAATTGGGTGATACCGTCATCCGCGCCGCTATGGTACAAGTGGCAAACTAATATTTGAAAAATAAAGATATTTTCTTAGGAGGAAAATTATTATGGGAAAAATTATTGGAATTGACTTAGGTACAACTAACTCTTGCGTTGCCGTTATGGAAGGCGGCGAAGCAGTAGTAATCGCAAATGCCGAAGGCGGCAGAACAACACCTTCCGTTGTTGCTTTCTCAAAAACAGGTGAAAGAATGGTAGGTCAGGTTGCAAAGCGTCAGGCCATCACTAACCCCGATAGAACTGTCAGTTCTATTAAGCGTGAAATGGGTACCGCTTATACCGTTGCTATCGATGATAAGAAATATACTCCTCAAGAAATTTCTGCCATCATTTTGCAGAAATTAAAGGCCGATGC
>JAFSAK010000076.1 GCA_017441045.1 Clostridia bacterium | reverse complement strand
GTAGTACCTGCGAAGAGGCCGGTATCCTTATCCTGAAGGTAGAAACTTGCGCTTTCCGGCTTTTCTTCAATCAGATTCATATAGTTGAATTCTTGATCGTTTCCGCCTATGGCTTCAAGTTCATTGATGATAAGGTCTTCGCCTTCATTTTCAAGAATCTCGAAACGAATGTAACGGGCTTTAATGGGAGAACCTGCATAGCCCTTGCCAAAATAGGTTTCACCCAGCGCATCGTTAGCAGAATAGATAAGTGAACTGCTATCCCAAATGCTATCCTTAACGGTGGAAGCGTAGATATTCATTTTCTTAACGCTTCCTACACCCAACTTCATACAAATTTCCTCTAAGGTCATTTCGGCTGCAAGATTATATACAAAGTCGAGTTTTTCGCCGTTTTTGATTTTGATATCGGCAACGGTAGCATCGTTTCCATCATAGGTATACTTATGTTCGCTACCGCTATATTCACTTTCATCCACCTTGGTCTGCTTACCGTTTGCATCGGTGCGATAAACATCCATAGGAACATGGCTTGTAAGGTTTACAAGAGCATAGGGTTTAACCCACTCTGTTCCGTAAACGCCAAGTTCGGAAAGACGGATGCCGTAAAGTTTTCCGTAATCACTTCTGGTTTCGCAGTAATCCCAGTCACTGATAGGATAGGTAATACGGAAACTTACAAAACGAGCTACCACTTCGTTTTTAAGGGTAAATAATTGCGAAAGGGTGGTGCCGTTAGGTCCATCAACCGTATTATCGTAAGAAAGCACCATGCTTCTTGACATAAAGAGCGAGTTAATGTCCTTAGAAGCGTATATTTCATATTTACCTGTTTCGAGACCCTTATTATCCCAGTGATTAAGGAATAATTTATCGATTGTATAGGTAGTGCCTAAATCATAATAAATATGAACACTGATGGTATCATCCTTGTTAACGATAACATTATTGGCGTAAATCGCTACGGGGGTACTTGTATTGTTATCGGTAAGTTTGCTGTAGTGATACTGGTTAGCCCAAACGCCTAAGAATCCTTGCCAGTCAAACTTAATTGTGGTTTTCGCCTTAGCGACAACATCCTTAAGCAAGTTATCACCGATATTGGCTATTTGACTATTGGTGAAGTTACCTTTTTCAACATCATAGGTAATAACTTCGCCGTAGGCCGCAAATTCTGCGAAGCTTACAGTATGGCTATCACTATAAACGCGAATACCGATATAGTTTCCTTTTACTTCGGGCTTACCTTCGAAATTAAATCTTTGAACTGATTTTCCTTCAACATTAGTGAAAGGAACTAAAAGATTTTCTTGCAAGAATAGGTCGGATTCACTATCGGACATATAAATATAATATTTATCCGCAATATTTGCATTATCATTATAAATGAAGAAATCCGAAATTCTGGCTTCTCCTTTAAATTTATAAACAAATTGAGTAAAGGATGCCTCATTAGTGTTATCAAGACCTGAAACTACGCCTACCGTAGTGTTATCACCATCGGTAAAGAGTTCGGGAGCGGCGCTTGACACTTCATTTTTGGTATTGCCATCGGCAGAATGATAAATCGCGGGAACGATTGTTTCCAAACAATTTGTTCCGATAACGGTTGCCTTATCGGCATCCGCAAGAGCGTGAGTATCATATTCGGTTACATTACTGCTACGGCTTATCTGCAAACGATCGCGTACATCAACAGCATAATCAAGAGCGGCTTTAAATTCATCGGCGCCTACATACTGCTGGTAATCGATCTTCATCGCCTCATAAATCCAGTCGGCAAGGGACCAGTTTGCTTCACCCGCAATGTTTATTGCCTTAACATCAACAAATCCCGATCCGATTGTAACGGTTGAACCTGTTGCATCATTAAGACCAACGAGAACTCTGAAGAGGCCGTTAGAAAGTCCCTTATTCCAATCGACGCCTGTAATTTCCTTAAGGGAAATTTTAAACCATTCGCCCGATTTTGACATAGGTACGGTAACGCTCTCAGGAATGAGATTTGCTCCGCCGCTGTTGTGGCCCAAAACTTTAATCCTGATATAAGCATCCTTGGTCATATTATCGAACTTAATCCAGAACGAAACATCACTTGCAGAACTTACATCATAAGGAGTTCTGTCCTTACCTTCATAAGAGCCGTTGGAACCATTTTTAAATTCCATAATTATTGACTGTTGTTGGTCAAGATAGGAAACATCACCAAGGCCTGTAACTACTGCGTAGTTAGCGCCCAAATCAGCGCCGGCGGGTAGTTCATCCGAATAGGTAGTACTATCGGACATATTGGTTGACGAAACAGTTTTAGTTGGATCGTACCAACGGTTTGGAAGAAGGTTATTAGAATCTGTATAGCTGAGATTACCCATGGCATCTTTAAGTTGAGAAATTGCTACTGCTTCTTCGCAAAGAAGTTTTAAAGCTTCCATTTTCTCAATAAATTGCTGGGTGTTTCCATACTGAGAAAGGTCAAGTTCCATTGCAGCTATTAAAATCTCTTGGGGTTCCATATTAGCCGCATTATCGGGGATTGCTATCTTTCTTTGGATAGTGCCTGAGCCGGCAGTAACGGTTGAGCCCGAAACATCGTTAAGAGCAACCATAACTCTATAGAAGGGCTGACCGGTTATATCGCCGTGCCAAAGTCCGCTGGTTGCATCCTTAAGGGAAATCTTAACCCACTGGCCGCTCTTCGTTGCGGGAATAGTAATAGTTTCGGGGATAAGGTATACTCCGCCGCTATGACCGCGAACCTAAATTCTAAGGTTAGCATCCTTGGTCATATTATCTATCTTAAGCCAGAAAGATACATCAACAATATCTGAAATATCATACTCTGTTATACGATCTCTGCCATCAATAGTGCCTGTAGAGCCATCCTTGAATTCATAAAGGATGCACTGCTTTGATTCGGTAGCGGCTACATCGCCAAGACCTGTAAATACAGCATATTTAGCTCCTAAATCAACGCCCTCGGGAAGAACGCCCGTATAGGTGGTGCTATCTGCCATATTTGCAGATGCTACACTGCCCGAAACATTCCACCAACGGTTAGGAAGAATATTGTTATGTTCGGGAAGCGATAATTTACCCCAAGCATCAATAAGTTCTTGAGCCGCAAGATCGGCTTTGGTAGTACCGTAAACCGATTCTAAAGCGGCATACATTGCATCTTCAAAAGCGGTAGTGTCTTTATATTTTGAAAGGTCAAGATCAAGAGCGTTATCAACCCACTGCTCGTTACTCCAAGATGCCGAACCCTCAAGGGAAGTATCTTTTCCTGTATAGTTAAGAGAGCCGAACGTAACATCAATAGAGGTAAGACCTGTATCAAGGTCTGCTATATTAACCCAAAGTCTTTGGAGATAATATGTACCGTAATTAGAAA
Organism: Clostridia bacterium; assembly: GCA_017441045.1. The sequence continues at coordinate 5,810 of JAFSAK010000076.1, read as the reverse complement.
TAAAGGTTTCCCAAGCGGTTTCACCCATAGTATCCTTAACAGAAACTTTGTGCCAATTACCGTCGCCCGTTAATACAACATTATCGGTTGTCTTTAAGGTCTGACAAGAAGATGAACCCATACCTAAAACTGCTATTCTTGCCTTCGCGTTACCGGATGCCTTATACCAGAAGTAAAGGTCACCCATCTGATCGAAGGATTTTGAGGATTTGGGGTCATTTGATGCGTGACGGTAATATGCCGAGCCCTGCGCATCGCCAAGACCTGATGCTGTAACGCCTGTAATGGTTAACTGATTCTCACCGTAAGCAACATCTACATTTGCATCATAATTGATTTTGGTTGCGCCCGAATTACCTTCTTTGTAGGTTGTTCCACCATTTTGCCAGATTCCAACCTTATATCCATCGGTATCGGGAGTACCTACATATTGGAGCTTTGCCCATTCTTCTTTAAGAATCGTAACATTGGGGTCCTCGGTTCCGTATGCTTTAAGAGCATTCAAAGCATTATTGAAGGCGGTCGCATCTATGCAAACCGAAGTGTCAACCGTCTTTGCGGCATCAATCCACGCAGTTGCATTATTTTCAACATTAGCAGGAACGGGACAAGCACCGGGGATAACAATTTTTCCGGAGCCCACGGTTACAGTAGCGCCGGAAGCGTTACTTATAGCAACCATAGCTCTATAGAGTTTCTCATTAAGAACGCCATACCATTCGCTTCCGCCGATTTCCTTTAAGGAAACCTTAACCCACTGACCGCTCTTGGAAGAAGGAATCACAAAGGCGGGAAGATTATTGGTTTTAGCGGTGGTATCATTGGTCATTACCTGAATGTTAATGGTAATATCAGAAGCCATATTATCGGCTTTAAACCAGAAATATATATCATCCATCTCATTTATCTTATCGGATGATTTTGCGCCCGCAGTGATGGTAGAACTTCCACTACCGTCTTTGCAGAATTCATAAAGAACGCACTGTCTGCTGCTTATACCTGCCGTATTGCCAAGACCTGTGAAGGTAGCAAAGTTTGCGCCTAAATCAACGTTTGCAGGAAGGGTGCCTGTATAGGTAGAAGCTTCTGCCATACCTGCGTCAGAAACGCTTCCCGAAGTATTCCACCAACGGTTAGGATTAATATCGGGATCATGGTAAACCGCGAGAGCTTCCCATTCTTTTATAAGGTTTGCAATAGCATACTGCTCACCAAAAGCGCTTTTAGCAGTGTTAAGAGAAGTAACAAAACCTTCGGTATTACCGTATGCCGAAAGATCAACCTTTAAAGCTGCCTTGATCCAATCAATAAGGGTCCAGTTTGCAGTTTCACTGTCGGATGGCATACTGATCTTTTTCTCGAGAGTACCCGAGCCCGCAGTAACGGTTGAGCCCGAAACATTATTAAGGGCAACCATAACTCTATAGAAGGGTTGACCTGTAATTGTTCCGCACCAATTACCGCTGGTTTCATCCCTAAGGGAAACCTTAACCCACTGACCGCTCTTTGTTGCGGGGATTGTGATGGTTTCGGGAATAAGATATAATCCGCCGCTATGACCGCGAACCGAAATTCTAAGGTTAGCGTCTTTAGTCATATTATCTATCTTAATCCAGAAATACACATTAGCAATGGTATCAATGTTATAAGTAGTGCGGTCTTGACCGGCAAAAGAACCGGCAGTATCGTTTTTAAACTCATAAAGGATGCACTGCTTTGATTCGGTAGCAGCTACATCGCCGAGAGATGTAAAGGTGGCATACTTGCTGCCTAAATCCACACCTTCAGGGAGAGTTTCCGCGTAGGTAGAGCTATCGGCCATATTAGCAGATGCTACACTGCCGGAAACATTCCACCAACGGTTAGGAAGAATGTTATAATCGGTTTCGGTAAGTGACAAATTACTCCAAGCTGTTTTAATATTGTCAACCATTGTCTGCTCTTCGGGAGAAAGCGCAGAAACACCTGTAAATCCGCTTATTACGGGAAGAACAGTTCCGAGAATAATAGCAAGGGAGAGTATTACACTTAAATGTTTTTTAATAAATTTTTTCATTATTAGTTCCTCCCTTATTCAGATTTGGTCCATTTACCGTAGAGATGTACGGTAGAGTTCCAGTTTTTATCGGTTTTTGTAACCTTTTCACCCGTGAAATCGGGATTTAGGTACCAACCCTCAAAGGTATGACCCTTGGCGGTGGGGTTCTTTATTAAATCAGATATATTTACCTCACTTCCGATATCTACAAGGAATGAGTTCGGGGTTGAGGCCTTGCTTGTGTAAAATTCATATTCGGGATAGAGGCGGTATTGACCAACCTTGATTATGGCAATTTTATAACCGCTGGTTTCCTTGGGCATTGTTTCATTAGGTGTTACCTTAATGGCTATGGTATCACCTACATTAAGATTACTTGCGGCGATAAATGTAGCAATTCCGCTGGCATTTTGTTCTATTCTGCCAATAGAATTAAGGGTAGCGGCAGAAGCAAACTTATAATCTTCAACCTCATCATTGGCGCTGCTGTAATCATATATTTCAAAATTAAATTCTTCGCAATCGGTACCGAAAGCTTCCTTAACTCTGATATCAACACTTCCGCCGGGAGCGACAGCAAGCTCATCCTCTTCGAGAACAACCTGTATCTGTTCAGAAAGAGTGGTCATTATAATTGTCTGTGTGCGGATATCCTCACCGTAAGGAATATCGTATGTAAGATAGCCCTTATCATCAACGGTTAAAACCTTCTGTCTTACAGGAAGAAGATCTTCGTCCTCTCTCGGCAAATTATTGTCATATATGCCGTTAGCGTTAGTATCCTTCGGGCCGTTATTTACATGAACGCCAAACTTCTTACCGATAAACTCATCGCCTAAATAAACTTTAAGTTCTCTAGCAGAATCGGATTCCTCGGCTGAAAGGAGAACTGTACAATCATCATCCTTAACAAAGGTGGCAGCAAGAATATCATCTGAATCGCTTTCGGTCTTAACAACCTTGCTGTTTTTGGGGATATATCTCGACATAAGTCCTTTTTCACTGTACCATTCACTTACACGGTCAAGTCCCTCACCTGCAGTTTCCCATAAGCAGATAGTAATATCACTCTGACCAACGTTCATTGGGTGAGCAATAAGGGTACCGTAGAAGAACCAAGCAGCCGAACCGTTAAAGCCCGCATTTGCATGCGCGATTACGTTGGCAGTGGTATCTTCCTTATATTTGAAGCTACCATCGCCTTCGACGTTATTTTCATTCGCGCCGTTAAATTCGTTAATAAGCATATCGCTATTGGGGAACTTATCACGAAGTTGATTGCATAACTTGGTTACCGTATCATAGCCCTTATTTTTCTGATAAAGGTGGGTTACAAGACCGTCAGCATAGCCCTCTTTAATGAGATGCTCCTCGGCAAACTCCATAAACTCAATTATGGGAGGTTCATCCGCCCAACCCGCAAGTTCGGTAGCATTAATATAGATACCGTCGCGGGTGCCAGCTTTATTAAGAGCGATACTGCGAAGTCCCGCCTTATCAAGCTCAATACTTGTTTGCTTAACAACTTCGCACCAATAAGCGCGTTTGTCATAAAAGGCCTCAAAGTTACCGCCGTTTACTTCATTATGGAAGGAAAGATTTTCAACCTTAACGCCATGCTCTGCAAGTTTATTGATAACTGCAACGGTGGCGCGCGCCAATGCAGGTATATCCTTGGGTGCGCTTCTTGTTCCGCCTTCGGTTATGGAAACCGACTTAATGGCGTACCATTCACTCATTTCAACAGTAATACGACCGCCCATATTAAGCTGTACCTTACCGCCGCCATTAGCTATTGCCTGAGCATTTCTTACGAAGGATAAAAACTCTTCGCTTTCCCAGGTGTAAATGCCATGAGTCCAGTTATACTCCTGCTCCTCGGCAGTAAGAGATGCATCAACAAGCCAGTTAGGTAAGAACATCATACGCATATATGCGGGTTTAACCGTATTTGTTCGTTGGTCATTTACCGTTTGGTAGGCATCATTTGTGCCATAAGCATAGGGTCCTACCCAAAGATTATCACCAAGACCGTGATAATTTTCGCTGAGCACCGTAGCGGTATCAACAGTTACGGTTCTGGTTGAATCACCAATTGCAGGAATAGCAATAGCCGTTACCGCAATAGCAAAACAACCCAAGAAGGCAATTGCTCCCCTAAAGGCACGTTTAGAAAAGATTTTCTTCATCTTCTTTTCTCCTTTCGACCTAATTATATAAAATAATACAAATAAATACATTTGGATTAATATCCGTTTTTTATTATACAATCCTTATCGTCAATAGTAAATGTGTTTTTTTATCTTCTTTATGCGAAATTTTATCCCTGATTTTTACAAAAAATCTTTTTTCTCATATATTTGTTTATTTTATTTAAAAATTACCAATACAAATTGTTCAAAAACACAATAAACGCTTCCTTTTCCTCAGCAAATTTTACCAATAAATATAGGCACCCACCGAATCGGTGGGTGCCTTTTAATTAATTTTTAAGGAAACTTATTCTTCGCTTTCCTTATCTTTTTTCTTTTTGAGAACTATGATGAGAATAACTGCGGCGGCAATAACAACTGCGCCGGCGCCTATTGCTAAGATTATCCAGAGATAATCGTTATCTCCCTTAGCTTTGCGAACAACCTTAATCTTTTTCTTTCTCTTAGGTTTATCGTCATCCTCGTCCTCGTCTTCATCCTCATCGAATTCATCATCCGTATCTTCGAAATCGGAATCATCGGTATCATCAAATACTTCTTCATCTTCAACCATATAGCCGAGAGCTACATTAAGAGCAGAAGAAATATCATCTATGGTGAAGTAGTAGTATCCATCGGCGGAATCAAACTCAATCATTGAAAGGCCGCCGAATTCACTTCTCAGCACGAAGATATCCTCGCTGACAGAACAAAGGGTTTCGGGAAGATAAATAACCACTTCTCTTCCATCTGCATCGGTAACAATATCACCGTTAACATCAATGAAATATATGTCATAAAGATCCGTTGCCGTTTCCAGACCTTGCCTTTTAGCAGACGCGAGTTCATCATCGGTAGCATCCCTCTTAACTACTAAAATATCCTGAATCTTATCAAAGACATCGTTTTCACTAAGAGCCAAAACTTCCGCCTTAATGCCTGTGGCCTCATCAACAAAACTTGCGGCAATGCCGTTTACCGCGCGGCTACGAAGTTCTAATCCGTTAATCCTGAATTCGCTGATAACCGCAACTATCCTATCCGAATACTGAGAATATACCTCATTTTCGGCGCGAACTATCTCAATACGAACATACTGCGCAACTTGAGGTACAAACTCATAGATATAGAAACCATCCTCAACCGACCGTTTCCACGCCTTTGCGGGCTTAGCATCCTTTTCCATAAGAGCCACATCGCTCTCACCGAAATAGATATTAAGTTCATCAGGCCAATATGCATCATAGCTTCCGCCGACTAAGGTTATGGAATCAATAGCATTAAGGGTACCAAAATCAAACAGGAAGCTGACGCTTTCTTCTCCGTTTTTACCCGCAAAAATATCATAAACGGAGTCATAATCGTTATCAAATGCCTTTTGGAAAGGATATTGTTTGCTCCAATCCGTCCAACTGGGTAGCCACTTATTGCCGTACTCCGTAGTACCTGCGAAGAGGCCGGTATCCTTATCCTGAAGGTAGAAACTTGCGCTTTCCGGCTTTTCTTCAATCAGATTCATATAGTTGAATTCTTGATCGTTTCCGCCTATGGCTTCAAGTTCATTGATGATAAGGTCTTCG
>JAFSAK010000075.1 GCA_017441045.1 Clostridia bacterium | reverse complement strand
TAGCGTTTTTATACAACCCGCTAAAATAGCCCATATAGGTACTAAATTATGCCCACCCAATACAAACACTATGTTTGTGCACTTTTCCTTTGAAGAAGGGGATAGGTATATATCTAATGGACTTGATGAAATATCGGATGATTGCTTGTATATAGGTAACTATATCGATGCTTCATCCAATCCTGAAATTAAGAAACTTTTAATAAAAACTATTGAGGAAACTGTTAAAGAAAACCCAATTAAGGCCTCAATTTATTTAAATCATTTGTTGTGCGAACTTTCAGAAGGGTTTAACAATTCAAAAAACGGATACGCATATAAAATTAAGAATATTATTAGTATGAAAACTAATGAAAATATTACCAATAAGGAAATCGCCAAGGTGCTTAATATAAGCGTAAGAACTGCCGAAACAAGCTTTAAATCCTGCTTTGGAATAACTATACATAGATATATGATTGAGCAAAAAATTAACCACGCTAAATTTTGTCTTGAATATTATCCCGATATGAAGATTATACAAATCGCAATGGATTTGGGATTTTATGATGAATATCATTTCAGCCGACAGTTTAAGAAAGAAACCGGATATTCACCCAAACATTACCGCGAGTATATCAAGCGCATCAAAAATAGGCCGTAGGTTTATACTTGTTCGACTCTCCCCTCAAAACATAGAAACAAAAAGAACCCACCAATAAGGTGAGTTCTTTTTATTTGAAGACTCACCCTAATTTTAATACAAACGCACCCCCTTTTGAGCTTAGGGGGTGCATTTTCTTGTCAATGGGGTGCAAATCGAGTTTAGGGGGGTGCATTTACTGAAAATACAGATGATAGTCTCCATTTGCCTTATTGTCTATATCTTCCTTCGTGGTGAAGGAAATCATTGCTTTTCTATAGGTTAACGAATGCAAAATGTTTTGTTGCTCCTCGTCTGTTCCACCGCAAAAAGTAATATTAGGAGCACCCATGTTTGTGATCTCAAACGCCTCTTGCGGATAACCCAAATCAATCAAATTGCGAATTGTCGCTTTCTCCAAATCATCACAATAGCCTGATGATTTTGCAGTTTCTAATTCAGCGTCAGTCTGAAAGAGATACCAAACCACAAGATTTTGCGGAGCAATATCAAATGCACCGTAAAAGAAATTCTCATATATTCTCGGGGTTCTGTCGGCAAATTCCGCAACAACTTTTTTAACAGCCTTTTTTATAATACGATTTCGTTTTGAGAAGAACATAGAAATCACCGCCTTTTCTTCATTGTACCACAAAAAGAAGATAACCGCAACCTTGTATCAAGATTACGGTTATTCTTTGGTGGAGCCGGGGAGAGTTTTCCGGCGCAACGCGCCTATCGCCGAGCATAGCTCGTTGCCTACGTCGGCGAAAAACGTTCACTGAACGCTTTTCTTCCGCTTCGCTCCCTCCTTGTTCGACTCTCCCTTCAAGATATAGAAACAAAAAGAACCCACCGATAAGGTGAGTTCTTTTTATTTGGTGGAGCCGGGGAGAGTCGAACTCCCGTCCAAAAAGCGATTCCTTTCGGCATCTCCGAGCGCAGACACATATTTAAAATTCCCTTATATTAGCGTCAAGCGTCGGACTCTAATACTCGGTAGCCCTTAATCCGTGATTTTGAGTAGGGCGACTCAAAATTCACGTTCACCGCTAAATGACGCCCTCGCTAAGCCGCGGTATTCTTAGTTCGGACGGCCGCCTAATTAGGCAGCAAGTGCAACTGAATTGTTGTCAGTTAATTTTAAAGTACGGATTTTATAGCGGTTCCGCACCGCTGCTCGCTTCCAAAAGTTCACGGTCCCTGTCGAAACCTTTACGGCCCCGTGTTTATCTGTTTTGTTCCTTCATTGCGCGGTCGATAGCGCGGTTAGCATCGCGTTTGGCGGCAACGGCGCGTTTATCGTGGAGTTGCTTACCTTTACAAAGTCCTAACTGTACCTTAACCCTTGAGCCCTTGAAATAAAGGGATAGGGGAATAAGGGTAAGCCCATCTTGCTTGACTTGACCGAGAAGCCGCATTATTTCGCGCTTGTGCATAAGCAACTTGCGGTCGCGTTTGGGGTCTCTATTAAATATATTGCCATACTCATAGGGGCTTATGTGCATCTGCTTGATAAAAAGCTCACCGTTTGAAACATTGCACCAAGCTTCCTTGAGATTAACACCGCCTTGGCGAATTGATTTAACCTCGGTGCCGCAAAGAGAAATACCGGCTTCGAAACTTTCGATAACAAAATATTCGTGAAACGCTTTTTTATTCGTAGTAATGGTTTTAGTATTTTCCACCGCTATCCCTCCTTATTAAAATTTAGGCAAGTTAGAGTATATCATACCTTTTTAGAAAGGTCAAGAAATCCTTGTCGAAATAAAGCGCCGCACAAATTGTGCGGCGCAGTTTATATTAGATTAAAAACGCATCGTGGATGGCTTGCTGCGCCTTTTCTGCGTGTTTCTTTTCAATAAGTACAGAAACCTTGATTTCGCTTGTAGAAATCATCTGAATATTGATTCCTGCATCAAAAAGGGCTTCGAACATCTTGGAAGCAACACCGGGATGGCTTTCCATACCTGCGCCAACTATGGATACCTTGGCAATATTATTATCAAAAGTTAGTTTATTATAATTGAAAATGTCTTTATTGCTTTCAAGAGCTTCAATGGCTTCATCGTGCATATTATCGGCTACGGTGAAGGTAATATCCTTTGTGCCATCGCGGCCAACAGACTGAAGAATGATATCAACATTGATTTTTTTCTGAGCAAGAATATTGAAGAGTTTGAAAGCAACGCCGGGAGTGTCCTTAAGACCTACTACCGAGATGCTGGTTACATTACAGTCAGAGGCAACGCCTTTAATTAAAGTTTTTTCCATTTTTACCTTCTCCTTTACAATCGTACCGGGTTTGTTTTCAAGACTTGAAAGAACTTCAAGTTCCACATTATATTTTTTAGCCATTTCAACCGATCGGTTATTAAGTACCTGAGCTCCCAAATTTGCAAGTTCAAGCATTTCATCATAAGTAATTTCATCGATTTTCTTGGCGGTTTTAACTTTGCGGGGATCGGTAGTATAAACACCGTCAACATCGGTATAAATCTGACAACGATCGGCCTTCAAAGCGGCGGCAATAGCAACGGCACTCGTATCGGAACCGCCTCGGCCGAGGGTGGTTATATCATCATATTTATTAAGACCTTGGAAACCTGCAACGATGATAATGTTTTTCTTGGAAAGTTCAGCTCTGAGGCGTTCGCTTTCAATGCGCTTGATTCTTGCAATTCCGTGATTAGAATCGGTTACAAAACCTGCCTGCCAACCGAGAAGGGAAGTAACGGGGCAACCGAGTTTTTCAATAGCCATAGCAAGTAATGCAATGGAAATCTGCTCACCGGCAGAGAGAAGCATATCCATCTCTCGTTTTGAAGCGCGACCGGGGTTAATCTCGTTTGCTTTGGCAATAAGGTCGTCGGTTGTATCGCCCTGAGCGGAAACAACAACGATAACTTCGTTTCCTTTTTTATATTCTTCGGTGATTATATTTGCAACGTTAAAAACGCGCTCGGCATTGGCTACCGATGAGCCGCCGAATTTTTTAACTATAAGTGCCATCCTAAAACCTCCTGTTAAAATAGGGTGTGCATAACCTTAATGCTATCGGCATTAAGAGAATTTATTTTTTTATTTAGTTCGCTTTCATAATCCTCGTTGGTTATAAATGCGATTTCCCCTGCATATTCATTTTTAATGCTACTTTCGGTATCGCCGAACAACTCATCAAAACTATTGCAAAGCTTTTTAAAATCAGCGGATTTAGCATTAACATAAAGTTTAACTTTGCGGTCGGGCGAAATAACATAATCATCATCGCCTTCTTCCCAGAAAAGATATTTTCTGGCATTGATATGTTTGGCGCAGTCAAGCATATCGGCAACTACGGCGCTTGCGGTGGGCAGTTTGCCGGCGCCTTTGCCGTAAAACATAACATCTCCCGTAGCATCACCGTTTACCGTAATGGCATTAAAAACTCCGTTAACTCCCGAAAGGATATTTTCGCGGCTAACAAGCGTAGGGCGGACATTAGCGGTAATTTTTCCGTCCGCCAGTGCTTCTGCAGAACCGATAAGTTTAATAACGAAACCAAAATTATCCGCATATTCAACATCGGTAAGTGTGATTTCCGTAATTCCGCGGGTTTCTACTTGATTTGGGTAAACGTGCTTGCCGAACGCAAGGGAAGCGAGGATACAGATTTTTCTGCAGGCATCGTGACCTTCAATATCGGCG
>JAFSAK010000074.1 GCA_017441045.1 Clostridia bacterium | reverse complement strand
AATGTTATGATTTGCCTTACGGCAAAGTTTCGGTGTCGGCAAAGCCGACAATATAAATAAGTTCGCAAAGCGAACACATTAACTATTCGCATAGCGAATATCCTAACGCGGCACAGCCGCCTATAACTCATAGCTTGCCGTTAGGCAATCATAACTAAAAACGGTGTGCAGATAAACTGCGCACCGTTTCTTTATGCTTTTCTTTTAATCATTTCGGGTAATTGGGCGATTATTATGGCGGCGAAAACGAGGGCGCACCCCAAAAATTCTCTGCCACTCATTATATCCCCAGCTATAACCCATCCGCCAAGGGCGGCAAACACGCTTTCTAAACTCATAGAAATTGAAGCGATTGCGGGCTCGGCATAGCGTTGGCCTATGATTTGAAGCGTATAGGCAACTCCGCTTGACATTATTCCGAGATACGCTATCTGCGGCGCGGCGGCAAGGATATTTTCTATCCTGAATCCGCCTTTTTCAAATATCAAAGAAAGCAGCAGGGATATGAATCCGCAAACTACAAACTGCAGGAAAGAAAGCCGCACTCCGCCGATTTTTTCACCTAAGTTATCCACCGTTATAATATGGAAGGTGAAACAAAAGGCGCAGCAGAGCATCAGTATATCTCCAAGATATATTCCCGAAAATCCTCCCGACATACAAAGGAAATATGTACCCGCGAGGGCTATGGCCACAGCGCCCCATACTATAGGCGATACCTTCTTTTTAAAAAACAGAGCGACAACGGGCACCAAAACCACATAAATTGCGGTAAGAAATCCGCCTCTTGCCGATGCGGCTACGCCTTCGGGGTAGACCGTGAGTCCTGCTTGCTGAAAGTTTACGGAGATTGCCAAAAGCACTCCGCAAAGCGCTCCGCCTAAAAGGGCGGTTTTTCGGCTTTCCTTATCTTCGGGGATTATTTTTTCCTTATTTTTAAGCCGCTTTATGCCTAAAAGCGCCAAAAGAAAGGCGGCGCCCAAAAAGGACCTTAAGCAGTTAAAGGCAAAGGGCGGAATATGGGCGGCGGCATCGCTCTGGGCTACGAAGGCAAGTCCCCAGATAAGCGCCGCAAGACATAGAATCAAACTGCCCTTAAGGTTATTTCTTTTCATTTTCTAACTTCTCTTTTCGCATAGTGAGTGAAATTCGGTTTTTACTTATATCGGTATCCAAAACCCATACCGTAACCACATCCCCAACCTTCAGCACCTCGCTTGGATGCTTTATAAATTTATTGGTGATTTGGGAAATGTGAACAAGTCCATCCTGATGAACGCCGATATCTATAAACGCGCCGAAATCTATAACATTTCTGACCGTTCCCGTAAGTTCCATACCCCGTTTTAAATCCTCTATGGACATAACATCGTGACGGAGAAGGGGCGGGGGTAATTCATCACGGGGGTCGCGGCCGGGTTTCCCGAGTTCCGAAATAATATCTTTAAGGGTGGGGACACCTATTTCGAGGCGCTCGGCAACGTTTTCTTCACCGAGAGCAACAACTCTTTCGGAAAGTTCCTCAACACTTCCGTTTTTAACATCGCTATCCGTATATCCGCAAAGGGTTAAAAGGGCCTTTGCCGCCTTATAACTTTCGGGGTGAACGGCGGTATTATCAAGAACATTTTTGCCATCCTGAATTCTTAAAAATCCCGCGCACTGCTCGAAGGCCTTGGGGCCGAGTTTGGATACCTTTTTAAGTTCGCCGCTCTCTTTGAATGCCCCGTTTTCCTCTCTATAGGCCACTATATTTTTAGCCACGGCTCCGCTGATTCCCGCAACCCTTGATAAAAGTTGAACGGAAGCGGTATTAAGGTCAACTCCCACCGAGTTTACGCAGTTTTCCACAACGCCATCAAGAGCGGATGCGAGTTCCTTTTCGGGCATATCATGCTGATACTGACCAACGCCTATGGCCTTAGGGTCGATTTTCACAAGTTCAGCCAAGGGGTCCTGCATTCTTCGGGCAATGGAAACGGCGCTTCTTAGTGAAACATCATACTCGGGGAATTCCTCTGCCGCAAGTTTAGATGCAGAGTAAACACTGGCCCCCGCTTCGCTCACTACCATATAGGAAACACCCGCATCAAGTTCTTTAATAACCTCTGCGGCAAAAACTTCGGTTTCGTGACTTGCGGTGCCGTTGCCGATAGCAAAGGTGCGAACACCGTATTTTTTAACGAAATTCTTAATAATCGCCTTGGCTTCTTCTATTTTATTATGAGGCGGTACGGGATAGATAACGCCCGTATCCAGAACTTTACCCGTTCCGTCCACCACCGCTACCTTGCATCCCGTTCTGTAACCTGGGTCAAGGCCTATGGTAACGCTGTTTTTAACGGGAGGTTGCATTAAAAGTTGGCGAAGATTTACGGAGAAAACCTTAATTGCCGATTCGCTGGCCTTAGCAGTGAGTTCATTTCTCATTTCCCTTTCTATAGATGGGAAAATAAGGCGGGAATAGGCATCCTCAGCCGCTTCTTTTACATACTCGGTTGCGGGAGAGCCCTCTTTTATATGGTTTTTCGAGATGATAAACATTGCCTTTTCTCTATCAAAATCAACGCTGACTTTAAGAAAATCTTCCTTTTCGCCGCGATTTACCGCAAGAACTCTATGAGAGGGAATTTTGGAAAGGGGCTCACAGTAATCGGCATACATTTCATATACGCCCAAATCCTCTTTATCACCTTTAACAACCAGGTTCCCGTGAGCCATACAAACAAAGCGCATACGCTTTCTTATATCGGCATCATCGGATATGATTTCGGCAATAATATCCTTGGCGCCCGCAATGGCCTCTTCTACGCTGTTTACACCAAGTTCTTCGTTTATATATTCTTCTGCCGCTTTTTCGATATCCTGGCAATCGGGCTCTTGGGCGTAAATGAGTTCTGCCAAGGGAGAAAGTCCCTTTTCTTTTGCTACAGATGCTCTTGTTTTACGCTTTTTCTTAAAGGGGCGATAGAGGTCATCAAGCTCCGTAAGGGTTACGGCGGCGTCAATTGCGGCAGATAATTCCTCGGTTAAGGCCCCCTGTTCCTCTATGGCGGCCTTTATCTTTTCCCGCGTTTCATCCATATTCCTAAGATATACAAGGCGGTCGTGAAGTTCTCTTAAAACCTGATCGTCAAGAGAACCCGTCATCTCCTTACGGTAACGGGCGATAAAGGGGATTGTATTATCCTCATCGATAAGTTTAACTGTGTTTTCAACCTGCCAGAGTTTTAACGAAAACTCGGCTGTTAATTTTTCTATAACGGTCATATTTCACTCTCCGAAAACTAATATACCGAGATTATACCACAAAAAGCTCCCCTCGTAAATAATAATTTATATATTACTATATTGATT
>JAFSAK010000007.1 GCA_017441045.1 Clostridia bacterium | reverse complement strand
GTATCGTTTTTCTAAATTAAGAATTTCTGAGTTGGCAATTTGCCCCAATTCAAATAATTGTATTTCGGCGGGAGCAAGCCCCCGCCCTACAATATCTGATAATATGTGTTGGCGATTGTGTGTGCATATCGTAACAAAATATGCACCGCTACCGCTATAATCGTAACTTTTAAGGCGCGGGTGTTTTCTTTTCGGTAAATCCATTTTTATTTATATTCTTCACCTTTGATTGCGGCGTGGATAAACTTGCCAAGGTCGGCATTATCAATGGTTTTACCGTTAAAATATTCGGCGCCGTATCCGAGGGCAAAAACGCCTACATTTGCATTTGTATGATAATCGGTTGTAAAGATATCCTTGCTTAGAGTATATTCGCCTTGCGGCAGGGTTACACCGCCTGTTTCGTGGTCAGAGGTGATGATAAGAAGGGTATCGGGGTTTTCAGTGCAGTATTTAACTGCAACGGCAACCGCCTTATCAAAATTGGTAACGCCAACGGGCTTCTGGGCGGCATTTTTATTATGTCCTGCTTTATCGCAAGCGGCTCCCTCAACCATAAGGAAAAATCCCTTTTCATTTTGAAGGCGTTCAAGGGCAACCTGCGTTGCATGTGCCAAAGAATAACTATTGGTGCGAAGGTCGGCTTCCAAAAATCCGAAAAATGCCTTTTCGCGATTTGGATCCTCTTTTGCCTTGCTTTCCCATTCTTTTTCATTTGCCGCCACATTGATTTTAGCAAGGGTTTCTTCCTTTACATTGCCAATGCGCTTAAACTTCTGAACGCTGCTTTGGTATTTTAAATAACCGTCACCGATTAAAACATCGGGGGTAAATTCTATAAATAAGCGAACAATTTCTTCGGTATTGTCACGGGAAGCGCAGTGCACCGTAAATCCTGAAGGAGTAGCGCCGTAAATATTATCATCGGTTACAATACCTACTTTTTTGCCTTTTTCTCGGGCGAGTTCGGGGGCGTTTTTAAGATTTGTTCCATCGGGTTTCATACCGATAAAACCGTTTTCGGTTTTTTGACCCGTAGCCATAGCCGTTGCGGAAGCGGCGGAATCTGTAAGTCCCGAAAGGGAATCGGTGCCCATATCGCCCTTATTTTTAAGGTTTTCAAATGTAAGGCCAAAATCGAATAAAAAGTCACTGAACTTATTGGCGAGGGCAATATCGTTTATTCCCATACCGTCGCTTATCATAACGATAACGTTCTTGGGCTTTGTATAGGTCTGGGCGTTGGCCTTATCTAAATCGGCTTTGGTAAACTCTATGTAGCCATCGGCTTTTTCTACTGTTTCGGTCTGAGGAGCCGTTGGGGTTTCGGGGGTTTCGGGAGTATTTTTACCGCAACCCGCAAATAATGTTAAAATAAGTAATAACGATAGTAAAAGAGATAAAAGTTTTTTCATAAGTTTCCTTTTCCTTTAAACAGTGATTTTTTCTTTAATTTCTTCCTTTTTGCCCTTTTGATATTTTCGAGCGACAATAATGGGGATATACATAATAAACATTACTATGGGAAGAAGAATGGGGAAGCCCCAAAGGTGACTGCCTAAGAATTTTTCGAAAAGTCCCAAAGGATTTCCCGTTTCGGGCTCCATCAAAAACATAAAATTCGTATCGCAAAGCAGATTTATAAAATAAATTGGAATTGCCATACAAATAAGCAATAGTATGCATTTAAACATTGCCTTAATATCGGGCAAGAACTCGCCGCCCGTCACCAAAATCACGGGGTAGATTACGAGCATTATATGTATTACAAAACTATGAATATGGGAGAAATTAAGACAGGGAAGCACCGTCCAGTTAGGGAATAAAAGCGCTAAAAGCGCTCCGGGGATTCCCAGATAATAGAGGAAATAACGGGCTATTTTGGTGGGCTTAATGATATCAAAAGTTATAAGCAAAACACTGATGCCGCATAGGTGAAACGGGAGATTTCCTGCGCCGAAATCATTGATGCAGATGGCCACAACATTTTTAAGCATTTCTAAGAAAAATACGCCAGCGCCTAAAATAATCCGCATTATATTCCTTGATTTAGCATCTAATTTTCTATAAATTATGATGGCGGCGGCAATAGCAAACGCAAATCCTAAAAGCCATAAAAGATGAGTAGCGCCGAAGGTGGAGAAACCAATACCCTCGGGTATGGTTTCTTTGGTAGAGAAAAACATAACTCGTCCCCCTTAACATATTGAAACAAGTATACCATAATTCGACAAAAAAGTCACTATTTTTCAATGCTTTTTTACATTGTAATGCGAAAATTCTTATGATAAAATCAAGGAGAACAAAATTTTGGAGTTGATATTATGCAGATAAATATCAAGGGAAATCCGTTTGGTGAAAGAAAAGTAAATCCTTGGGATTACAAGGATATATGGCCATCAAAATGGATAACCATAAATGAAGATATAAGGACCCAAAGAATCGTTCTTTTTAAATTGGAGCCCCAATTCGAGAAGGATACGACCCTCCGCGTACATATAGCCGCAGACCAAAGATATAAGCTTTATTTGAATGGCGCTTATGAGGGCGCAGGCAATGAGCGGGGTAATGTTGATAATTGGTATTTCGAAAGCTACGACCTTGATTTTAAAAAGGGTAAAAACTCTTTGGAAGTACTTGTTTGGCATTATGGCGATATGCCGCAACCTTGGGCGCAGATATCATTGGGACTTTCCTTTATATTGGCAGGTGAACAGACCGATATACTTAATACGGGTACGGCTCCTTGGAAATATCAACTTCTTGATAATATTCGTTTCATTCCAAATCAGTATTATGAGCTTGGCGCGGGACCTAACGAGGAACATAATCTCAAATGTTCTGAAGCCTCTTGGCGCGAGCCATTCGTTGAAAAAACGGGGGTTATGGGCGGAAGTCATATCTATAATACGGGTACAAGGGGGTTAAAGCCCGCCGAGTTACCACCGCAGATTTATAGGAAACTCTCGGAATTTTCTTTTAAAGTACCAAAGGGTCAAGCCTTCGAAAAAATAATGGATTTGAAGGATTATTATTGTTTTTATCCCGCCTTGAAGGTTATCGGCGGCAAAGGTGACGTCAAGATATATACTGCCGAGTCCCTCTTCGAAAAGGGGGCGGGAGTAAAAGGACAAAGGGATAAAGTAGAAGGCAAGGAATTCAAAGGCAATTTTGATATATTCCATATTGACGGCGCTTGTGAAGGTTGCGAGGCGCTTTGGTGGAAAGCGGGAAGATTTATAAAGGTTGAGGCAGTAGCGGATGAGGATATGGAGTTTTCCCTTATCCTTAATGAAACGCGATATCCCTTCGAGCCTCAATATGAAGGGGTAAATAAAAGGCATAAAGATATACTTAAAATCTGCCTTCGCACCCTTCAAATGTGTTGCCACGAAACCTTTATGGATTGCCCCGTTTATGAGCAGGTTGCATATATTGCCGATACAAGAGTAGCGGCAAGGATATTTATGAAATATTCAAATGACCTTGCCTTAATTAAAAAAGCGGTGTATTTGTTCGGCGCCTCTGCCGATTTGCATCCGGGATTTCCTATGGGTGGATATCCTGCGGAAAATTGTCGCGTTATGCCCGCGTTTTCGCTTTTATGGGTGGGAATGCTTTATGATTATATTAAGAAGTCCGAGGATATATCATTCTTAAAGCAGATGGCTAATATAATGCGGAAAACTCTCAATTCATTTTTAATGGACTTTAAGGATGACAAGCCCGTAAAGGTGCCGTCAGGATGGAATTTTATCGATGCCATTCCAAATGCCGAGCGCACTTGGATTTTGCATAGCCCCGATGAAAAGGGGACGGGCACAAACAGTGTATTTAATCTTATTCTCTGCAACACATTGCTTATGGCGAGCGAGCTTGAAGATAAGCTTAATGAGCCCGAACTTTCATCGAGATATAAAAGAATGGCAGATAGCATTATGAAAACGGTGGAAAAATTATACTGGGATGATGAAAAGAAATTATTTTCTGATGATTATCTGCATATCTGCACTTCGGAGCACGCTCAAATTTTAGCGCTTATGTGCGACAATTTGGATAAAGAAAAAATTATTTATCTGAAAAATGCCCTTATAAAGAATGAATTTAATAATCATACCAATCTATACTTTAAACATTATCTTTTTGAGGTTGCGGATAAATTTGATGCGCCCGAAATAATCAAGCGAGAACTTAAAATATGGGATAAGTTTGTGGAAGATGGTTTTTCTACTGTGCCCGAGCATTTAACGGCGATTCCTCGTTCCGACTGTCACGCTTGGTCGGCTTCACCCGCGCTTTTAGATGGTAAATATTTTTTATAATAAAAAACGAAAGCAAAATGCCCGAGGTTTAACCTCGGGCACTGCTTTTTTATAACTTTGAGAAGCCGTGACAGTTTATGAGGGCGTCGATTTTCTCGCCCTTTTTGCACATTGGGCACTCGTGGGCGCTCCAGGTGCCGTAACCCTCAAGGTCGTGGGGGTTGAAGGCAGAGTGAACGGGAAGACCGCCGCAATTTTCAACCGTTGCAAATATAGCGGCAACGCCTACTACCATACCGCCGTAATATCTAACGGCCTCAATGGCGGCTTCAACTGTTCTGCCCGTTGAAACCGAGGCGGCAAGAATAAGCACATGCTTTCCCGCTATCATAGGAACAATATTATCTCTGAAAAGCAATTGGCTTGAGTTTACCGATTCGGGAGTAACCACATAAATGGTCTGATGGGCGTTCATATTGATATAATCGCCTTTGGTAAGACGGTCGGCAAGGCAGGTGCCTATAACTTCCATACCGTCAAGACAAAGGATGGTATCAACAATTGTATCGCTATAATAATACGAACTGATTTCCTCGGCTATTGCTTTGGCTTCTGAAAGGCGGGATTTCTGTGCCGCAACATCTATATAGTAGTTAGAGTGGCAGTTGCTTGTAGCAAAATGTCCCTTAGCTACGCGAAGATGAAGATTATTGCGTTTGGTTTCGATTTTGAACGAATTGATGGTTGGCATAGTATTCCTCCTTTTAAATAGGGGTTAACCCCGTTACCTATATTCTATAATAAAAACGCTTATATTACAAGAAAAAATTATTTGGTATAACCAAGTTCTTCTATAAGTTTTGCCATTTTTTCGGTATAGAGTTCGCAGGATTTCTGACTTTCGCATTCAACCATAACACGAACAACGGGCTCCGTACCGCTTTCGCGAAGAAGAATTCTACCTGTATTGCCAAGTTCTTCTCCGATTTTCTTTGCCGCATCAAGCACCGCTTGGTCACCCATAACGGCGGATTTATCCTTAACCGCGATATTTTTAACGGTCTGCGGATACATCTGAACGGGGGCGGCCAGAGCGCTTAAGGTGGACTTGGTTTCTACCATACACTCTGTAAGCATAATTGCGGTTAAAATTCCGTCACCCGTGGAAGCGTATTTTCTGATAATTGTATGGCCGCTCTGCTCGCCGCCAACGCTGCAATCGTTTTTGGTCATCGCTTCGTGAACATATTTATCGCCAACGGTTGTCTGGATATATTTAATACCCGCTTTATCGCAAGCGCGGAAGAAACCGAGGTTAGACATAACGGTAGCAACTACCGTATCGCCCTTTAAAAGACCTTTTCTTCTGAGCATCTCTGCAAGGATATAAACTGCGTGATCACCGTTTACGATATCACCGTTTTCATCAACGGCTATGCAACGGTCGGCATCTCCGTCAAAGGCGAAGCCAACATCAAAATGGTTATCCTTAACGAATTTGCGAAGGTTACCGATATGGGTAGAACCCGCATTGGCGTTAATATTTATACCGTCGGGCTGGGCGTTTATAATGTGAGTTTTAGCGCCCAAAGCATCAAATACGGATTTTGCTATCATCCAGGCCGAGCCGTTGGCGCAGTCAAGGGCGATATTCAAATTCTTATATGAATTGGCGGCAACCGAAATAAGATAGCCGACATAGCGGTTTCTACCAGCGGAATAGTCAATAATCTTACCTACATTTTCCTTAACGGCATAGGGCAGATCATCTTCAAAACCAAATTCAGAAACTTCACCATCCATATATTTTTCAACGAGAGACAGAGTATAGTCATCCATCTTTTCGCCGTAGGTATTAATGAGTTTAATGCCGTTATCAAAGAAAGGGTTATGGGATGCGGAAATCATAATACCGCAGTCAAAGTTATCCTGACGGGCTACGTAGGAAACGCTGGGGGTGGTGGTAACGTGGAGCATATAAACATCTGCTCCCGAAGCCGAAAGACCTGCCGCAATGGCATATTCAAACATATAACTTGAGCGGCGGGT
>JAFSAK010000073.1 GCA_017441045.1 Clostridia bacterium | reverse complement strand
ACAATGTGCAATGGTGCGTTTTTAATGGTCAAATGTGAAAAAAATTGCTAAAATCGACTTTTGGACAAAAGTGTTAAATTTAACGCTCAGTTTTATGCGGTTTGGCATAAGTTATTGATATTATTAGCAAAAATCAATAATTATGTGGCAAAAACTTTGGCGGATTAAAGACTATTATTCTATCGCATTTTCTGTTATAATAATAGTAAAAGATACCCTAATCGTTAGGGATTTAAGAATTAGGAGGTCATTGAAAAATGGCAGGTTTATTACTAAAAGACGTTTGCAAAAGATATTCCGGCAATGTCCTTGCAGTAAAAGATTTCAATTTGGAAATCGAGGATAAGGAATTTATAATTCTTGTTGGTCCCTCCGGTTGCGGTAAATCTACAACTCTTCGTATGATTGCCGGCCTTGAGGAAATTTCCTCCGGTGAGCTTTACATCGGCGACGATCTCGTTAATGATGTAGCTCCCAAGGACAGAGACATCGCTATGGTTTTCCAGAACTATGCTCTCTATCCTCACATGACAGTTTTTGACAACATGGCTTTCGGCCTTAAGCTCAGAAAGTATCCCAAGGCAGAAATTAAACGTCGTGTTTTAGAAGCTGCTGAAATTCTCGACATAAGCCATCTCTTACAGAGAAAGCCCAAGGCTCTTTCCGGTGGTCAGCGTCAGAGAGTTGCTCTCGGTCGTTGTATCGTTCGTGAGCCCAAGGTATTCCTTCTTGACGAGCCCCTTTCCAACCTTGATGCTAAGCTTCGTGCACAGATGAGAACAGAGCTCAGCAAGCTTCATATGCGTCTTGGCACAACATTTATCTATGTAACACATGACCAGACAGAAGCTATGACCATGGGTGATAGAATCGTTGTTATGAAGGACGGTCTTATCCAGCAGGTTGATACTCCTCAGAATCTTTATCTCTATCCTTGCAACCTCTTCGTTGCAGGATTTATCGGTTCTCCTCAGATGAACTTCATCGAGTGCAAACTTCTTAAGGTTGATAACGATTTCTATGTAGAGTATGGCTCTGAAGATACCAAGACTCGCGCAGGCGTTAAGTTTAAGATTAAACTTCCTGCTTCAAAGAACGTTGATAATTGCCTTGAAGCTTATGTTAATAAGGAAGTTATAATGGGTATTCGTCCTGAGGATGTTCACAATGAGGAAGACCTCATTGCTGCTAACCCCGATGGTATCGTTGAAGCTAATGTTGAAGTTACCGAGCTTATGGGTGCAGAAACCTATCTTTATATGGATTCTGAAGGCCAGAAGATTAATGCTCGTGTTGCTCCTACATCTACTGCTAAACCCGGCGATAAGATTACTATCGCTCTTGAACCCGCTAAGATTCACCTCTTTGATAAGGATACTGAAATTACTATTTGCAACTAATAGTAGTTTTTAGGGCTGCACCGCAATAGCGGTGCAGTTTTTTTATTATATAACTTGCAAAAAGGATAGAAAAATAGTATAATAAAATGTGTATTTGTATAATTCCTTCAAATAATATAATTTGGAGGTAATTATATGAGTAAAGATAAAGAAAATAAAGCAATAGAAGAAATAAAAGAGTTAGGTACCGTTACTGCATCAGGCGGTAAGCATAAGATATTTTGCCTTACCATAATAGGCGAGATAGAAGGTCATAGTGTCCTTCCAGAACAAAGTAAAACCACCAAGTATGAGCACGTAATCCCCGAACTTATTTCCATTGAAGAAAATGATGATATCGATGGGCTTTTAATTATTTTAAATACTGTCGGCGGAGATGTTGAAGCGGGACTTGCAGTAGTGGAATTGATTTCTGGTATGAAAAAACCTACCGTTACCTATGTCTTAGGTGGTGGCCATTCCATCGGAGTACCTTTGGCGGTTTCGGCCAAACACTCTTTTATAGCGCCTTCTGCTACTATGACTATTCACCCTGTAAGGATGAACGGGCTTGTTATCGGTGTTCCTCAGATGATGAATCACTTTTCCCGTATGCAAGATAGAATAACCGATTTTGTCGTTAAAAATTCGGGAATCACGAGCGAAAGATTTATTCATCTTATGATGAATACAGGTGAACTCGTAACCGATGTCGGCTCGGTTTTAAATGGAGAGCAGGCGGTTAAAGAAGGTCTTATAGATGGCCTTGGTTCCTTGTCTGAGGTGCTGCAGTGCCTATACGATATGATAGATAAGAGCAAAGAAAATAATAAATAAGCCGCAAATGCGGCGCTACATAAATTGACTGATGATGTCACAATAACGGAGGATGAATATGGCGGCTAAAAGAAAAAGAAAATCCGCTCCAATGACTAAAAAAGAGGAAAACGGCAGAAGGCAGATATATGCGGTCGTGTTGTTTGCTATCGCATTGTTTTTAATGTTTTTAGTGTTTATACCGGGTGAAAATATATGGTTTGCTATACATAATTTTATGTTCGGCGTTTTCGGCGTAACAGCATATTTTTATCCCTTTGTTTTGGGATTGATCGCTGTGCTTTTAGCGCTTGATAAAACCACGTCAAGCGTTGGCGCGAAGGTGTCGGAGTCCATAATTCTTGTTATGCTCATAGGCGGTGCTATTGATATTTTGGGCAAACATCCCGACGGTACCTTCTGGCAGCACTTGGTTTCAGCGTATGAAATAGGTATAACTAAGAAAAACGGTGGATTTTTAGGCGCGCTTTTCGGTCAGCCCGTATATGAAGCGTTTGGTAAGACGGGAGCCGCTATTACCGTGTTCCTTCTCATTTTCGTTCTTTTGATGATATTAACGGGGACAACCCTTATTTCCTTCTTTAAGGCAATGGTAAAACCTGTTAAGGCCGTTTCCGAACAAGCAGAAAATGCATATCAAGCCAGAGCCGAAAAGGAAGAAAAGAAGAAAGATAGCGAACTTAAGGTTATTAAGGGATTTAATGTGGATATTCCCGTTGATGATATTCCCGAAAAACGTTCCAAAAAGAAGACCTCCCTCGATGAAAAGTCCAAGAAACTTGTGGATTCTTATTATGATGGCGATGTCCCCGAAGATAAGTCGCAAATTGATAACGACAGCGTTTTAGATGAGGCCCTTGATGAAACTGCAAGAGAAGCAGAGGAAAGTAAGGAAACACCTGAGAAAATCAAGGTTGATTTTGAGGCAGAAACTGCAAAGGTTACCGAAGAAATCGAAAATAAGGTTATCAATACATATAAATTCCCGCCTACAACCCTTCTCAAGCAATCTAATTCTATAAACGAGAAAACCCTTAATGCCGAACTTGAGAGTACAGGTGAACGCCTAGTTGAAGTTCTTAAGAGTTTCGGCGTTGAAACAAGGGTTGTCGATATAAGTCGCGGACCTACAGTAACCCGTTATGAATTGCAACCCTGCGCAGGTGTTAAAATTAGTAAAATTACTAATCTTGCTGATGATATCGCATTAAATCTTGCGGCGGCAGGCGTTCGTATTGAAGCGCCTATTCCCAATAAGGCCGCAGTTGGTATTGAAGTACCGAACAAGGCCAGTGCCGTTGTAGGTGTTAGGGAAATAATCGAATCTACTGCATTTATAGCATCAAAAAGCAAACTTACGGTTGCTATGGGTAGAGATATCGGCGGTAATGTTGTTGTGGCCGATATCGCCAAAATGCCTCACGGGCTCATTGCGGGTGCTACGGGCTCAGGTAAATCGGTATGCATAAACTCTATTATTATGAGCATACTGTATAAGGCTTCACCAGAGGAAGTTAAACTCCTTATGATTGACCCCAAGGTAGTAGAACTTGGCGTTTATAACGGAATTCCTCATCTTTTAATCCCTGTTGTTACCGATCCGAGAAAAGCCGCAGGCGCTCTCGGTTGGGCAGTAGGGGAAATGGAGCAGCGTTATAAAATGTTTGCGGATAGAAATGTCCGTGATATAGATGGATATAATAGAATGGTCGAAACCCTTGTTGATGAGCCCGAGGTTAAAAAGATGCCTCATGTGGTTATTATTATCGATGAGCTTGCAGATCTTATGATGACTGCGCCCCGCGAGGTAGAAGATTCTATTAATAGAATTGCCGCCAAAGCTCGTGCGGCAGGTATGCATCTTCTTATTGCAACACAGAGACCTTCCGTCGATGTTGTTACAGGTGTAATTAAAGCAAATATACCTTCTCGTATCGCTTTTGCGGTTTCTTCGCAGATAGATAGCCGCACCATCCTTGACGGTTCGGGCGCAGAAAAACTTTTAGGCCGTGGCGATATGCTCTTTAGTCCCATTGGCTCAACTAAACCTAAGAGAGTTCAGGGCTGTTTTGTAAGTGATGAAGAGGTAGAAAAGGTCGCCGCCTTCGTCAAGAGTAGCTCATCGGCTGAGTATGATGATAATATTATGCTTGAAATTGAGCGTCAGGCCGCTATTGAAAAACAAAAGCAAACAGGTCTCGATGAAGATGCTCCCGATACCGATCCCGTTCTCGATGAAGCCATTAAGGTGGTTGTGGAAAACGGTATGGCATCAACTTCGCTTTTGCAAAGAAAATTAAAGCTTGGATATGCGAGAGCGGCAAGAATAATCGATGAAATGGAATCCCGCGGAATAGTAGGTCCATATGAGGGCTCTAAACCTCGTAAAGTGCTTATAACCAAAGAACAATTAATGGAACGTGAAGCAGGAGAGAGCGATTAATGAAATTTTCCTATAAAAGAATTAAGAAAACTTTCATAGTTTGCGCTCTGGCAAGTGTTACGCTTGCGGTACTTATTCTTTTATTTGTCGGGGAAGAAAATTCATTCAATATTTTTCGTGATGATGCTTCTTATCCGCTTTCTGACGATTATATTAAATTTTTGGATGTAGGGCAGGGGGATTCTGCACTTATTAGCAGTAACGGTAAAACCGCTCTTATTGATATGGGTCCATCAACGGCCGCAACAGCCCTCGCCTCAAAACTTTCGGGTTCCAATGTTGAGGATATTGATGTGGCCCTGCTTTCTCATTTTCACGAAGACCACATTGGCGGTCTTGAATATATTTACTCCGCTTTTCCCATTAAGAATCTTTTAATTCCCGATTTTCATAAAACCGATGAGGATACATCGGTAGTCCGTCGTGTATGGGCAAATATAGACGCCAACGGCGGCGGGGTGTATACTGTAATTGAAGGCGTTAACTTTAATGTTGGCGAATTTACCGTTACCATACTTGGATATTATCCCGATTTGGATAACGAGAATAACCGTTCGGTTTTTGCTATGGTAGAATCCAATGGAACTAATTTCTTGTTTACGGGTGATGCCGAAAAGGAAGCGGAGTATCGTATTATAGAAAATTCAGTTAATATCAAATGCGATGTTTTAAAGGTGGCCCATCACGGTAGCGCTACTTCTTCAACTAAGAAGTT
>JAFSAK010000072.1 GCA_017441045.1 Clostridia bacterium | reverse complement strand
ATAGGGATAGAAAGAAGCTTCATTACCGCATAAATTTAAGGGTGGATAAGATGGTGGAAAGAGGTCTTGTAGCCGAAGCCCAAATTGCCTTCGAAAATCAAAACGGTGAAAGCGACGGCGCGGTACAAGCCATAGGCCATAAGGAACTTTTCCCGTATTTTAGGGGCGAGAGTTCTTTGGAAGAGTGTATAGAGAAATTGAAACAGTCCACCCGCCGCTATGCCAAACGGCAGATAACCTGGTTTTCGAGGGATGAGCGCGTAAATTGGCTTTATCCCGATTATGATGAGGATATCTATACAAAAGCAATAAATATAATTTCGCAAAGTTAAATTATTAAAGAAGGGAAGATGCAGGATGAAGAAAAATACAGTACTTCGTATATTTTTAATCACATTTATCGCTATTTTTGTTTTTCACCAGGCATATTCCTCAATTTACAAACCCGTAGTCACCGAGAGCGCCGAGTTTTTTGAAACGGTAGACGGACTTAAAATTAACGGAACAATTATAAGACGCGAAAGTATCGTTACGGGCAGTAAAAACGGTTCCCTGCATTTTGCAGTGGAAAACGGAATGAGGGTGGCTAAAAACGGCGTGGTTGCCACCATATACGAAAGTGATGAGGCCTCAATAACCTTAAGCGCCATTTCGGATATTAATAAACAGATAGAAGATATCGAAGATATGATTGCCTATAACGATTTGCAGGCGGTTGATTTGGATGTTGTGAATAGTAAGGTGGACAAAGCCCTTAACGGCGTGATTTTAGGTACCAGAGGGAATAATTTTTCGGGGGTAAATGATAACCTTAGTGAACTGCTTTCGGCCATAAATCGCCGCAAACTGATAACGGGCGAGGAAACCGACTTTTCCGATAAACTTGCATCCCTTAAGGATAAAAAAGCGAAACTTGAAGCATCGCTCCCCGCCGATAAAGGCAGCATAAGGGCCGCACAGTCGGGATATTTTGTTTCAAGTACGGATGGATACGAAACCGTATTTACGGGTGAAGACCTATCTGCCGTAACAAGCGAATTTTTATCTTCGGCGGAACCTAAGGCAACACCTAAAAACGCCATTGGCAAAATTGTTTCGGATTATGAGTGGTATATCGCCGCTAAAATAAGTTTAAACGATTCTCTAAAATATAAAGAGGGAGAAACCCTCACGGTAAAAACAGAAATTAAATCCCATTCAAGTTTATCCGTAACGGTTAAAAAGATAAATGTTTCAGAAGAAACGGGCGAAGCGGTCATAATCTTCTCTTGTCAGCAGATGAGCAGTGAACTCGCCACCTTAAGACGAGGAAATATGACGGTTGTCAGCAAAACATTTTCGGGGCTTAAGGTTCCGAGAAGAGCCCTTCGTGTTATAGACGGGAAGTCGGGTGTTTATGTTTTAAGCGGCAGAAGTGTTCGATTTATTCCGGTAAATGTTATATATAGGGCGGATGATTATGTTATCTGCGAACAGCAGGTAAGCAATAGCTCCGTACTACGTCTTTATGATGAGGTTGTAGTGAAAGGCAGGAATCTTTATGACGGAAAAGTCGTCGGCTGAAATTTTTAATGAAAACTATAGCCGTATAAAAAAAGAAATAGCCGCTGCGGCAGTAAAATCCGGAAGAGCGCCCGAGGATATAACCCTCCTCGCCGCCACAAAAACCGTTGATGTGGATATAATTAATCACGCCATAAAAAACGGCATAGATTATATCGGCGAAAACAGGGTGCAGGAGTTAACGGCTAAAAATGATTTTTATCTACCCGTTCATAAGCACTTTATAGGCCATCTGCAAACCAATAAGGTTAAATATGTTATTGATAAGGTGGAACTTATAGAGTCGGTAGATTCAGTGCATCTTGCCAAAGAGATTTCAAAAGAGGCAAAAAAACGCGGAATATGTATGGATATTCTTCTCGAAATCAATATCGGCGATGAAGAATCAAAATCGGGATTTGGGGCAGAAGAAGTGATGGAAGCCGCAAAGGAAATCAGTAAACTTGGCGGAATTCGGATACAAGGAATTATGGCAATTCCCCCAATATGTGAGGATGAACAGATTTTGCGTGCATATTTCAAGAAAATGCATAAACTGTTTGTTGACATCGGTAACGAAAAAATAGATAATAGTAGTATGAAAATTTTATCTATGGGAATGTCGGATGATTTCGCTGTTGCCATAGAGGAAGGCGCTAATCTCGTGCGAATAGGAACAGCGCTTTTCGGAAAAAGAAATTACAATATTTAAAATATAAAAAAGAAAAGGAGAAAATAAAATGAGCATTTGGGATAACATTAAAAACATTATGACCATTCCCGAGGATGATGAATTCGAGGATGAGATGGAAGAAAAGGTAGAGGAGCCCAAAGAGGAGCCCCAATATGCCCCTAAAAAAGCCGAAGCACCTCGTATAATTAAATCAAAGGCGGCCAATTATAACCAGAATTCTACTCAGATGCAGGTTGTGCTTGTAAAACCCGACCGTTTTGAAGATGTTGAGGCCATTGCCGACCATCTTAATAATAAGAAGACAGTTGTACTCAATCTTGAGGATGCAAATCGTGAGGTTTCCAGAAGAATTATTGACTTTTTAAGCGGCGTTGCTTACGCTAACCACGGAAATATCCGCAAGGTTGCCAACAGCACATTTATTATAGTTGCCCGCGATGTTGATATTATGGGTGAACTTATGCTTGATGATTTCTCTGAAAGCAAACTCTATTTTTAATGGATGAAAAGTTTTTTGTCGCCCGAGTGGAAGATACTCTCCGCCAATCTCTGAATACGAATAAACCTAAATTTTTAGGTTTTTTAACCGAAAGCGAAACGGGGAAAGCCATAGAGATTCTCGAATCAAAGGGCGCTAAATATTCCTTGTTTGGAGGTTTCTCCGAAGCGGATAGGGTTATGCTTTGTTGTGAGCCCGATTGGTGCGAGGAAATTGAATTTCCGATAGTTCCTCTGACCGCAACTTTCAGAGAGCAGGATATTTTAACCCACCGCGATATACTGGGCGCTTTAATGGGGCTTGGTATTAAAAGAGAATCGGTTGGAGATATACTTGTCGAAAAAGGAAGAGCAGTGTTTTTTATATCAGAGGATATAAAAAAATTTGTTTTAACTCAATTTACAATGGCGGGCAGAGTAGGGTTAAAACTAAGCGTAGGTGTAACCCTGCCGTTACCTGCCCTTAGCCAAAAGGTTTCATTCAGAGAAACGGTATCATCCTGTCGGCTTGATTGCATAGTTTCCGCTTTGATTAAATGTTCGAGAAATAGGGCGGCGGGACTTATAAGCGAAGGTCTTGTGAGCATTAATTCCGCTATGTGCAGTAAGCCGACCAGAACTATAGTTTCGCGGGATAGGATTACCGTTCGCGGCAAAGGCAAATTTACCGTTGATGCTTGTGATGATGTATCGCGAAAGGGCAGAACGGTACTGGAATATTCAAAATATATGTGAATGGAGAAAACGCTATGTTGAACGCAAAGGAACTTAAAAATATTAAGTTTTCAAAGCAAATGGGTGGATATAAGCAAGAAGAGGTAGATATTTTGCTTGATAAAATCGAATCCGATTATGAAGTTTTTGAGCGCACCATAAGGGAACTTAAAGCTGAAATTGAGCAAAAGAACGATGAGATAAATACTCTTAAAAGTTCACAGTCAAGTATCCAAGAAGTGCTTATCAATGCTCAGAAACTTGCCGAGCAGATGATAAAAGAGGCCAAAGAAAAGAGCGAAGAAATTATTAAGGATGCAGAAAACAGCATCGTTAATATGACCGAAAAGCAGCGAGATGTTATTTCGGCATTCGAAAGCGACCAAGCGTTGCGGCTTAGGAGAGCCGAGGAGGAATACGATGCTCTTATTGCCAAACTTGAAGCCAAGAAGACGAGCGTTGAAAAGGCCACTGAAGATTGCATAGAGCGTCAGCAAACATTATTTAACAAACTTAAATTTGAAGTTTCTGCTTTCAAGGCGGATATTTCGGCAAAATATAAGCAGCATATTGAAATTTTAAGCAAGATTCCCGATGAGGTTCCGATGGATCCGAAATCGGTGGTAGAAATGTTATCCAAAGATACTACGCAGACACCTGATGTTTCGGGATTCGTTGTTAACGTAGATTCTGCCGAAGAAGAACCTGAAGCGGCAGAACAAGAGGAAGAAATTTAATTTACACGGAGTGATTTTGTGTTATCTTACATATTAGCAGTTATAACGGGGGCGCTCTTCTTTGTTGCCGACCGTTATACCAAGGATTTAATTTCAAGCACCTTCGTTTTATCCGAAACCAAAGATTTTATACCCGGTTTTATTGATTTTACCTATATTAATAATCGCGGCGGCGCTTGGGGTATGCTTAGCGGCTACACTTGGCTTTTAGTTAGCGTAACGATTATTATTATGCTCGTGTGCATCGCCCTTCTTCTTAAGATGGGATTCAAGGATAAATTGATGTTTTGGGCTATTTCTTTAATACTTTTCGGCGGACTTGGAAATATGTATGACCGTATTTTTAATGGGGGAAATGTTGTGGATTTTATTCATCTTTCCTTTATGCCCGAATTTCCCGTATTTAATGTGGCTGATTGCGCCATCGTTATAGGCGCAGGTCTTTTTATCCTTTATTTCGTTATCGGTATGATAAGGGATTCCAAGGAGAAAAAGACAGTAGTGGTTCCCGAAAATTCCAACGATGAATAGATTTGAAACAATATATGAGGGAAGCGGCGAGCGGCTGGATGCTTTTACCGCCGCATTTCTCGATGTTACCCGTTCAAAAGCCACAAAACTTATAGATAGCGGATGCGTTGCGGTGAACGGCAAAGATGCCTTAAAAAATACCAAACTTAAAAATGGTGATAGTGTTTTGGTCTGTGAGCCCGAGCCCGAGATTTACGAAGTAAAGGCACAGAATATACCTCTCGATATCGTTTATGAAGATAATGATGTTTTGGTGGTTAATAAACCAAAAGGTATGGTGGTGCACCCCGCGGCAGGCAATCCCGATAATACCCTTGTGAATGCCATAATGTATCATTGCGGCGATTCGCTTTCGGGAATAAACGGTGTTTTGCGCCCCGGTATTGTTCACCGAATCGATAAAAACACAAGCGGCCTATTGATGATAGCCAAAAACGATGCCGCCCATAATGGACTGGCATCTCAGATAAAAGACCATAGTTTTACCCGCGAATATGAAGCGGTAGTTTACGGGAACTTCAAAGCAGATAGCGGTACCATTGATGCTCCTATAGGTCGTCACCCCGTAAAGCGTAAGCAGATGGCGGTTACCGATAAGAATAGCAAAGAGGCCGTTACCTATTATGAGGTTATAGAGCGGTTCGGGGATTTTACCCATATAAGATTAAAACTCAAAACGGGAAGAACCCATCAGATAAGGGTGCATATGTCATATATAGGTCACGCCGTTGCGGGTGATGATGTATACGGCCCTAAAAATGTTATAACCAAATTGGGAGGACAATGTCTGCACGCAAAACGGGTAGGATTTATCCACCCTGTAACACAAAAATATATGGAATTTGATAGCGAACTTCCCGATTACTTT
>JAFSAK010000071.1 GCA_017441045.1 Clostridia bacterium | reverse complement strand
TCCATAATATTAAAAAAGAAAATATCGGTCTTATTGAGGTTATGGGTTTGGCGGTGTTGCCGTCGCGCCTTAAGAGCGAACTTAAACTTTTGGGCGAGAAACTTGTGAGCGGTGAAAAAATAACCGAAGAAGAACTTATAAAGCATATTGATTGGGCCGAAGAGATTAAGGCCAAATATGGTGATATAAACAGTGAAAATGTGGATAATATCCTCAAATACGAAGTAGGCGAGGTATTTAAAAGAGTTCTTCTTGATGCGGGTGTCTTTAAAAGAGACCAAAAAGGACAAGACGGTTTTAATAAGTTCATAGAAAGCGTAAAATAAATGTTTATAAATGTTACGGTTCAGGTTGTTATTCTTTTTATATTGATTCTTGTGGGCGTAGTTCTCGCAAAAGCAAAGATTTTAAATGAAAATGCCTGCAAGGGTATGACCGATGTAGTGCTTATTTTGGCTACACCCTGCGTTATTTTGCAGTCATTTATAAGGGAGTTTGATAAATCCTCCCTTAAAACTCTGATTATGAGTTTTCTGATTGCTACGGGCTCTCATATTTTATTTATAATCGCCAGTAGAATTTTTGTAAAAGACGATGATAAGCGCAAAGAAAAGGTTTTGCAGTTTGGTATAATTTTTGCTAACTGCGGATATATGTCCATTCCCTTGCAGCAGGCGCTTTTAGGGGATGACGGTGTGTTCATCGCCTCTGCGTATGTTGCTGTGTTTAATATATTTATGTGGAGTTATGGGCTTTATCTTATGGGCGGAGATAAAGTTAAAATAAGCGCCGTAAAGATGATAGTTAATCCGGGTATAATTGCGGTAGGCATTGGGCTTATTGTATTTTTACTATCAATTCCCGTTCCTCAAATAATAAAGGCGCCAATAGGTTATCTTGCCGCTTTAAATACGCCGCTCCCAATGATAATAATCGGTTATTACCTATCAAAGAGTGATATTTTAAAAACCTTTAAGGATATAAAGTGCATATTGGCAATGTGTTTGCGGCTTATTGTGTTACCCTTAATAGCGCTATTTATTTTGTGGATTTGCAAGGTTAAGGATACAATATTGGTTTCCTCTGCAATTTCTCTTTGTTCCCCCGCCGCTGCTGCAACCACAATGTTTTCGGCTAAATACGGCGCCGATACCGAAACCTCGGCAAATTTAGTTTCGGTAAGCACCTTGATTTCTATAATCACAATGCCCCTTATCGTAACCTTGGCGCAGTATATTTCGTAATATAAATTTGTTTAAAAATAAATTAATATTTGCAAAACTAAACCCCGATTAGCTTGGTTAATCGGGGTTTAGTTTATTTATAGGTTAAAGATTTATTTTTTGAAAAAATTCTTTTTCTTAAGGAAGAAGAATGCGCCCGTACCACAGCCGATTAAAACTAAACAAATGATAACGGGAAGTATCCATTTGTTTTGCGCTTTATCGGTAGTTGTCTTTTCAATATCAGAAACAAGCGCATAGTGTGAAAAATGGTTGGTAGTGAAGGTTATGGTATCATCGCAGGTAATATCCATAGTTTCTATGGCGCCATCTTCCGCTATATACAATACATTCCAATTTTTATCCTTATCTGGATTAGGAATGGTTACCAGCGCATTGCCGCCGAGTTGGTGAATTTCATTATCGCCAACGGTCAGTTTTAAGTCAAGCAGTAAAGCCAGGTCCTTGCCTTTAAGTGCTTTTTGTTGCTCGTCGTTCAGATCCGACAGTTTTTCGTGAATTGAATGGAGGGAAGCTCCTTCGCCGTTTGCGGCGCCGCAAAGGGATGTGATAACGGCATTATCCAGCTGGATGCTAACATCTTCGGGGAAATCCACCTGAATTGCGCTACCCGTGGTTACGGCTTGCTGAAGGGAGTCATTGCCGATAAGGAAAACATTTTTCGAACCCGTAACGGTAAAGGGCATTATTTTTACGGCGGGGATGGGGGTATTATCATTGATGCCGGGGGAAGTCGAAGCGTTGTTGTCTTTTGATGATGTGTCACCCGAGGATGAGGCGGCGCCTACGTATTTATAAACAACAGAATATCGGGTTTCATATTTACTTATGTAATATTTTCGACCCGCCTTTAAGTTTACGGTAAATGTGTATTTGCCTGTAATATTGGATTTATAATAGGTAGGGTCTTGGTCCAGGTCATGCCCAATAATAAAGCTCATATTTACTTTTTGGTCGGGATGAATTCTTTTTGGAGTAATGGTGAATTCGTATTTTCCTGATTTGGCAGGTGTAAATACTGCCGCCGTGCCGCTGCGACCTACAGTACCGTTTACAGTAAAGGTTTTGCCCTCTTCTAAAACGGGTGGCTTGGCGGTGGTATCTACCTCTATTGAGGTGGTAATGCTTCCGATTTTTGCGGTAACGGTGGTCTTTTTCCCTTTCTTTTTTGCCTGCAATTCAATGCCACCATTATAGGAATTTGTTATTTCAAAGTCCGCCGTGTTGCTGATACTCCATTTAACTCCGTCAAGATATCCCGCGCATACAGGGTCAGAATCAATGCCGATTGTACACGAATTATCAGTAAGGGTAACAATATATAAACTTACGGATTTTACTGCTCCGACCTTTTCGAAACGGAATTTACCGGTAGCAGAGGTTTCACCGTTTTCAAGTCCCCTATACAATCTGACACTAACAGTATATTTTTGTCCGCCGGTCAGATTGAAAATATATCCTGAAACGTGGTCGGGGGCTGTAAATTCGGAATGAAGGGCACTGTTTCCTTTTTTATCGAAAACATCGAATATAAATCTGCCGTCACCGAGCACCATATATTTGCCCGATTCGGAAGTAGTGAGATGATAAGTGGCTTCTTGGTTGAGTTTCAGGGTAACAGAGTTAAGGGTATTTACGCTCCAAGTATCAGTAGGAGCTTCGCCCTGACGAATCCAAACGGTATCTGTAACGGTCTGGTTGAAGCCACGGGCTCTGATGCTGATAAGGTAGGTGTTGCCTTTTTCCAAACGGTAAAGGGTTCCGCGCTGAGTGGTGGGGATATCGGTATGCCAATTGCCAAGTTCTTCGGGATGATGACCCTGTTGGGTAGTTGTTTTATAGGTGGGGGATAGGTCTACCGAAATGTCATCGGTGTTGTGACCGAAGCAGTATGTATCAGTGGCTTTGGCGGTGAACAAAAAATATGCATAATCATCTATAGTAACATTAACGGCTTTTTTCTCGTCTTCCTGAATAAATGGATGGTCGGGGAGCAGATATTTAGTATCCCATTTTACAATGGAAATTTCGCCGGTATAGTTCACACCGTAAAAAGAAACTACATATTCCTGACCTGCAGTTAGATTCAAAATATAGTATTCGTAACTCTCACCCATCCAGTGGTCTCTGTCAACATAAATATCATCAATGGTACGAACCGAAATTGAAATATAATTGTTGTTTACGTAGGGGAGTTTTATTGCATATTCCTTTGTTTCTGTGGGAATATAGCGATAAGATGTCCACTCGTCATTGGGACCATCACCTTGTGTAACGGTAACGGTTTTTGTGGTTACAGAAGATTCCCATAAGGGTATATTGGTTGCCGCTGCAACCGAGAAATTGGAAAAAGATAATATAAACATAAATAACGCGAGGCATAATGATAATTTTCTTTTCATTATAATACCACCTTTTTTATTATATAAAAATTATAATAGAGATAACCTTTCAAGTCAATTATTTATTACTAACAGAAAATCCATATATAAATCAGGGCAATAAAAACCGCCGCAGATTTAAAACTGCGGCGGCTATTTTATTTATTTCCTATTTCGTTTATATCGTAGGGGGTGGTCTGGTAAACGAAGTAGTTAAGCCAGTTTGTGTAGAGCAAATTAGCGTGGGAGCGCCAGGAAACAAGGGGCTCGTTTTCGGGGTTATCATCGGGGAAATAGTTTTTAGGCATAGAAATTGGTTTGCCTTCACTTAAATCCCGAAGATACTCGGCTTTGAGCGTTCCCGCATCATATTCCGAATGACCGGTAATGAAGATTTGCTTGCCACCCTTCGTGC
>JAFSAK010000070.1 GCA_017441045.1 Clostridia bacterium | reverse complement strand
TTTCGCTTTGAAATGCGGGTTTATAACCGTCATATTCTTCATCTTCCCATAAATCAGAAACGGTTATTTCTGAAAGGCGGGTGAAAATTGAAAGTTCTTTTTCGGTATTATATTTAAGGGCATCGGATATGGGGGCTTTCTGCGCCGCGCTTATAATATATTTATTCTCATCGGAATAAACGGCGCGACGCAAAAAAGCAGAAAACGAATAATTATCTTCGGCTAAAGAATAGACAAATCTTCCGTAAGCCAGAGCTTTATCTTCTATGCATTTTGCTTTTAAAACTTCTATGAGCGCACCAATGGTTTCGGTTCTTAAAATTCCTCTAAAAACCGAAAGAGATGTTAACTCTATACATAGTTGTTTTCGCTCTTGCTTTGTCATAGTTTTCTATCCTTCAAATTTATTTATTACGGCGCCTTTATCTGCCGAGCTTACTTGGGCGGCATAACGGGCCAAAGCGCCCTTAATTCCGCTCTTTTTCTTAATCTCGGTTTTGGCTTTACGATTTTCGAGTTCCTCATCGGAAACCTTAAGTTCGATGGAATATTCGGGGATATTTATGGATATTATATCTCCATCCTTAACATAGGCAATATTTCCGCCTCTTACGGCTTCGGGAGAAACGTGACCAATGGAAGCGCCTCTCGTAGCCCCCGAAAATCTACCGTCGGTAATAAGGGCAACATCCTTATCAAGTCCCATTCCCGCAATGGCAGAGGTGGGGTTAAGCATTTCTCTCATACCGGGGCCACCTGCGGGACCTTCATAGCGGATAACCACCACATCGCCCTTCACGATTTTACCGCCGTAAATAGCTTCAATGGCATCTTCTTCGCTATCAAATACCTTGGCGGGACCTGAGTGAACGAGCATTTCAGGAGCCACTGCGCTACGCTTTACAACGCAACCGTCGGGGGCTAAATTACCGCGAAGCACCGCAATGCCACCCGTTTTGGAATAGGGGTTTTCTACTGTGCGGATAACATCGGTATCCTTATTAACGGCAGATTCAATATTTTCTCCTAATGTTTTACCCGTACAGGTTAAAACAGAGGTATCTAAAAGGCCGAGTTTGGTAAGTTCTTTAAGTACGGCATAAACGCCGCCGGCTTCGTTAAGGTCCTCCATATATGTATGACCTGCGGGGGCAAGATGACAAAGATTAGGAGTTTTCTCACTGATTTCGTTTGCCATATCAAGATTAAACTCTACTCCGCATTCATTGGCAATGGCGGGAAGATGGAGCATACTATTTGTAGAACAACCAAGAGCCATATCCGCAGTAAGCGCATTTTTAATTGCGGCGGCGGTCATTATATCACGAGGACGGATATTCTTATTAACCAGTTCCATAATCTGCATACCCGCATGCTTTGCAAGTTCAATTCTTGCGGAATAAACGGCAGGGATGGTGCCGTTGCCACGAAGTCCCATACCCAATACTTCGGTTAAGCAGTTCATTGAATTAGCAGTATACATACCCGAGCAGGAGCCACAGGTAGGACAGGTATTTTCTTCGCAGATGCAAAGTTTTTCTTCATCTATTTTACCTGCTTTATACGCGCCAACTGCCTCAAACATACTTGATAAACTTGTCTTCTTACCATCTACCCTACCCGCAAGCATAGGTCCACCGCTTACAAAAACGGTGGGGATATTAAGGCGGGCGGCGGCCATCAAAAGACCGGGTACATTTTTATCGCAATTAGGCACCATAACGAGCCCGTCAAAACCGTGAGCTAAAGCCATCGCTTCGGTAGAATCGGCGATAATATCGCGGGTTATAAGGGAATATTTCATACCCGTATGGCCCATAGCGATACCATCACAAACGGCAATTGCCGGGAAAACAATGGGTGTTCCCCCTGCCATTGCAACGCCGAGTTTCACGGCATCAACGATTTTATCGAGATTCATATGTCCCGGAACGATTTCGTTATATGAACTTACAATGCCGATAAGTGGGCGTGACTGCTCCTCTTTGGTAAGACCCAAAGCGTGATATAAGCTTCTATGGGGGGCATTCTGAAAACCGTCAACGATTTTTTCTTTTATCATAAAGTTTCACCTATGATTTAATTTAAATTAAGGATTAGTTATTGATGAGTTTATCCTCATCGCTCCAGCTATAAAGTTTGCGGATATCCTTACCAACTGTTTCAGCGGGATGTTCAGCCGCAATCTTTCTCATAGCGTTGAAGTGAACCTGACTACCTGCATCGGACATATCAAGTAAGAAATCTTTTGCAAAGGTACCATCCTGAATATCAGAAAGAACCTTCTTCATTGCCTTCTTGGTTTCTTCGGTGATAATCTTGGGTCCTGTTATGTAGTCACCGTATTCAGCGGTATTGGAAATTGAATAACGCATACCCTCAAAACCGCTCTGATAAATAAGGTCAACTATAAGTTTCATTTCGTGGATACACTCAAAATAAGCGTTACGGGGGTCATAACCTGCTTCGGTAAGGGTTTCAAAACCTGCCTGCATAAGAGCACAAACACCGCCGCAAAGAACTGCTTGTTCGCCGAAAAGGTCGGTTTCGGTTTCGGTGCGGAAGGTGGTTTCAAGAACACCTGCACGAGCGCCGCCGATACCGAGAGCGTAAGCCAAGCCAATTTCTAATGCGTCACCCGTTGCATCCTGATGAACTGCAACAAGACAAGGAACGCCCTTGCCAACCTGATACTCACTGCGAACGGTATGACCGGGGCCCTTAGGAGCAACCATAATTACATTTACATTTTTAGGCGGCTTAATGCAACCAAAGTGGATATTGAAGCCGTGAGCAAATGCCAAGGTCTTACCTTCGGTCAAATTGGGTTCGATGCTTTCTTTATAGAGCTTTGCCTGTTTTTCATCGTTAATAATAATCATAATAATATCGGCATTTTTAGCAGCATCGGCAGAGGTCATTACCTTTAGTCCCTGCGCTTCTGCCTTTGCCCAGCTCTTTGAACCCTCATAAAGACCAACGATAACATCAACGCCTGAATCCTTAAGGTTTAAAGCGTGGGCGTGACCTTGAGAGCCGTAACCGATAATAGCAACGGTTTTACCGTTTAATTTGGCCAAGTTACAATCTTGCTGATAATAAATGTTCTGCATAATAATATCTCCTTAAATTTCTTTTTTAATTTTATTCGGTGATGCTGCGGTTTCTTTCAAGAGCCACAACACCTGTTCTACAAAGTTCAATAATGCCGAGGGGTTTTACAACGTCAATAAATGCATCGATTTTTGAAGGCTCTCCCGTAACCTCAACACAGAGAGTTTTTGGATTATAATCAATTATTTTGGCTCTGTAAATTTCAGAAGCCGCCATAACCTCGCCTCTGTTTTCGGGGCTGTTTTTAACCTTGACGAGCATTAATTCTCGCTCAACGCTCTGCTTATCGTCAAGAAGTTCCACATTTTTAACATTGTGGAGTTTTTTGAGTTGGTTAATAAGCTGCTCTCTTAGGTAATCATCACCCGAAACAGTAATGGTAATTCGGGAATATGCAGGGTTATCGGTGGCGCCAACCGTAAGGGAGTCAATATTAAATCCCCTTCTCATAAATAGGCCCGAAACCCTTGTTAGTACACCGTACTTATTTTCAACCAAAGCCGCTATTACAAATCTATTCATTCGCTCGCCTCCTCAACCGAAGTTATTATATCATCAATGGAGCCGCCGGGTGGTAACATAGGGAGAACAAATTCATCCATACCAATTAGCGTATCAATAAGATATGGTCCATCATAACTCATAGCCCTTTTGAACGCGGCTTCAAATTCTTCCTTTGTGGAAACACGCTCACCGGGAAGACCGAATGCATCTGCAAGTTTTACAAAATCAGTCTTTCTGCCGAGAGTGGTATTGGAATATCTCTTGCCGTAGAAAAGGGTTTGCCACTGTCTAACCATACCTAAAACGCCGTTATTCATAACTACCGTAACAACGGGGGTATTATATGTAACTGCAGTAGCAAGTTCATTTAAGTTCATACCGAAACTTCCGTCACCCGTTATAAGCACGGTGCGGTCACCGCTACCTACCTGAGCGCCTATGGCGGCGCCAAGGCCATAACCCATAGTTCCGAGACCGCCGCTTGAAGCAAATCTGCGAGTCTTTTCAAAATCCACGTACTGCGCGGTCCACATTTGGTGCTGACCTACGTCGGTAGCAATTACGGTATTTTCATCCTTAACTGCATTTATAACGTCAAAGACCTTTTTGGGAGTTAAAATATCCCCCGCCTTCTTTTCGGCTTCTTCTCTAATTTCGTTGCCGCGAAGTTTTAGAGCGTTTACGGTTTTATTCCACTCTTTATTTTGAAGGGTATCCACCTTTTCCAAAATCCGCTTCAGAGAATCAACTATATCGCCTATAACGCCTGCCGATACCTTAACGTTTTTATTGATTTCCGAAAGGTCGGTATCAAGTTGAACAATTTTAGCGCCCTTGGCGTATTTTTTTGTGTTACCCGTAGCTCTATCGCTGAATCTGACGCCGATACCGATAATCAAATCGGCCTCTTTATTTGCCATAGAGGATGCATACTGTCCATGCATACCCTGCATTCCAAGAAATCTTTCATAGGAATTGGGGAGTGCCGAAAGTCCCATAAAAGTGCAGCCGATATATCCATCAATTTTTTCTGCCAAGGCCTTGATATCTTCGGTCATACCCGCACCTGCGGCGCCGCCACCGATATAGATATAGGGCCTTTTTGATTTATTGATAAGTTCTACCGCTTTATTGATTTCCTCGTTGCTTGCCTTCTTCTGTTCGGCAAATGGTACAATGCCCTCGCTTTCAAAATCACAAAGGGCAATCTGAACATCCTTTGGAATATCGATAAGCACAGGTCCCGGTCTTCCCGATTTGGCAATCATAAATGCCTCGCGGATAGTATCAGCAAGTTCATTTACATCTCTTACAAAATAGTTATGCTTGGTTATGGGAAGGGTTACACCCGTAATATTAATCTCCTGAAAACTATCCTTACCTATAAGGGAAGTAGGAACATTTCCCGTTATGGCAACCATTGGGATAGAATCAAGCATAGCCGTTGCGATACCCGTTACAAGATTCGTAGCTCCGGGGCCAGAAGTGGCAATAACAACGCCTACCTTACCCGTAGCCCTTGAGTAACCATCTGCCGCGTGGGCTGCGCCTTGCTCGTGTGCTGCAAGATAGTGGTTTATCCTATCCGATGCCTTATAAAGTTCATCGTAAATATTGAGGACCTGACCGCCCGGATATCCGAAAACATCGGTTACACCCTGCTCTATCAAGGTTTCAATAACTATACGGGAACCCGATACTTGCTCTAATTTCATAATCAACCTCCAAGTAAAGAAAAAACGCTCCATCTCAAAGCTCTAAGCAAAGAGACGAAAGCGTAAAAATCAAATATAACTTCCGCGGTACCACTCTTTTTCGTTCATAGAACGCTCTTTGGTGCCCATACACCTTAACTCTGTTACGGGAGTTCCCGTTTGCGCCTACTGACAAAAATTTCAGCGCAACCGCTCCGTGGTGAGTTCGGCAAGACTTACCCGATGTCTCGCACCCACCGACACCTCTCTTAACGGCAAAATTCTTTGCTTAATATTCCACATCAATGCGTTTAAAATTGTGATTTTTGTAATTATACCACCCTTTTCGCCCCTTGTCAACACTTTAAACTGTAAAAGTTTTATGAATTTAGTACTATATTATATATACATATTGTACAACCCCATCTTAAATCCTATTTATCATAAGGATACGGTTAATAAAAAACTGTCCGTCTTAAAATTAGCGGACAGTTTTTTATTATTTTGACATATAAAGCTTTTCAAGGTCGGTTTTTGAAATAAGCATTTTTTTGGCTACTCTTTTGCAATAACCGCACTCATTGCAATTCCGTTTGCAACTTGTTGTTACCTTAAACCAATCATCAGGGAAAAGGGTAGCATCAAGAATATGATTCTTAAATCTCTTCGAAAAAGATGGCTCGGTTAAATCAAACATATTTCCCGAAAATTTACCCATTATATACGCCCTTATCACCCTTCTGGGATTAGAATGCATACGGGTTGCAAGTTTAATCTCGGAAAAATAGGGCTTATAGGCATAAATATCTTGAGGTCTTACCCAGCTTTCCTGCAAAAATACCGCCGCCGCCTTTTCATCCTTTAATCCATACATCATATCCCAACAAGGACTTGGATTTCGGCTCATAGCGTTATCGGTAGCAGTAGTTCCCTTTTCGTGCGCCACGAGATTATCGTGGAAAGTATGAAACGGACAGGTATAAAGGCAACCTGAATTGGCAAGCATTTTAAGCTGTTTGCCGTTTTCTCGGCACCAGGATGATAACTCTTTTATTTTTGTGAAATTCCGATTATATTCCCTTTGCATATAATAGCCATCGAAATTTTCGCCCAGATATTCCATCGCCTGCCGTGTGCCAATCCACATATTAACCGAGGCAAAAACCTTTATCTCGGGAAAATGCTTTTTTACTATCTTTGCAACGAAGGGCGAAGTAGTTGTTATATCGGTTATACCAACTTTTTCTATTGCTTCCTTTACCGATTCGGCTATTTTCTTTTCAAAATCGGAAGAAACTGCGTTATCCCCATAGCAGTTGGCGTTA
This sequence comes from Clostridia bacterium, assembly GCA_017441045.1. The sequence goes on along the minus strand of JAFSAK010000070.1, from coordinate 335 downwards.
TACAGCAAGGTCAAAGAAACGCCCTGCTCTTTGATATATTTCAGTTCCTCGAACATACCGTCTTTATACTCACCCTTGATTATCTCACGGGCGCTCGCGCTTTCGGGAAGGGAAAAATATACGCTTCCGATATGCTCTTTATAATCATTAACAATTTCTGCCGTAGAATCCAGTTCATCGGGCAGTTGATAACCTATAGAAAATTTCATAGCTTAAAGAAGGGTATTATCTTTGCTCTGCTTACTTCCAACAACGATATCGGGGTATTGAGAGCGGTCTATTTTCCAATGCTTAAATCCGGGCTTACGGAAGGGGGTAGTAAATTTCTTGGTGAG
>JAFSAK010000006.1 GCA_017441045.1 Clostridia bacterium | reverse complement strand
GGTTCTGTTTGTATTTACGACCGCGCTCACTCCGCTATTCAAGAAGCCGCTCCCGAAGATTTTAACTGGGATGAAATTTTTGAAGGTGCAGATTGGTTCCACTTTACAGGTATCACCCCTGCTCTCGGCGCAAATCTTGTAGAGATCTGCAGAGAGGCCTGTATCGCAGCAAAGAAAAAGGGCGTTAAGATTTCTTGCGACCTTAATTACAGAGGCAAGCTCTGGACCAGAGATGAAGCAAGAGCCGCTATGACTGACCTTTGCCAATATGTTGACGTTTGCATATCCAACGAAGAAGATGCAAAAGACGTTTTCGGCATCGAGGCAGAAAATACTGATATTTACGGCGGCAAGCTTAACCACGAAGGTTATAAATCCGTTGCCAAACAGCTTATGGATAAGTTTGGTTTTGAAAAGGTTGCCATTACACTTAGAAGCTCTATTTCCGCCAGTGATAATGATTGGGCGGGTATGCTTTACGATGGCGAAAATTATTGCTTCTCCAAATCCTACCATCTACATATTGTTGACCGTGTAGGCGGAGGCGATTCTTTCGGCGGCGGACTTATTTATTCGCTACTTAACGGCAAGGATACACAGTCTGCTATCGAATTTGCAGTTGCGGCTTCCGCTCTTAAACACTCGGTTGAAGGTGACTACAACAGAGTTTCCGTCAGCGAGGTTGAAAAACTTGCAGGTGGCGACGGCTCAGGCCGAGTTCAGAGATAATAGTTTAGAATCTAACACATATTAAAAAATAAAGGAACGGATTTTAAAAATCCGTTCCTTTTGTTTTTATGGTTTATCAAACCAACCAAGCAACACGCTTGTTGCAGGCCAACAAGCGCTGACGCGCCAAGCAGTTCCTGCCGGACGCAGAGCGTCGGTTATATTGATTTGCTCGGTCAACATACCCTTATAAAAGGGCAAATCGGGGGTCGTATCGCAAAATTCACCGTCAAATAAGGTGATACAATTGATGGCGGCATTTTTAATATTATAATAAAGTTCCTTCCACCTATTGTCGCCCGTAATTTCACCTAAATCATAAATAAACCTTGCGGAATTGGTGCAAATTCCGGGTCCAATATGACGATTTTGAACATTTGCTATAACACCGCCGCAAACATTAAGACCTTCATTAAGAGAGCCCTCGGGGAAGGGCGGAATATAATTTACAACCCAAGTTGAGAAGAGTTTTGCCGCATCTAAAGCCATATCCAAAAATTCTCTATTTTTAGTAATTTGATACGCCAGTACCAGCACATTGCAAAGAGCGGCGCAACTTTCCGAATCATCGGCGCCCTTTATATCGGAGGGACCGCCGTTACATCTTCCCGTAAAAATAAATTTATCATATAGATTTTTGCAGGAATCCATAAAGGCGGATTTTAGTTCTTCGTTCTCGGGGAAATGGATAAGAGCTTCACCCATTGCCAAGGTGGGATATGCCCCTGCCGCGTTTTCTGCGCCATATATTTTTACGGTTTCACCGCTAATATCCCAATAGGTTTTAAATGCACCGTTTTCCTTCCAAACGTTTAATATTATATCTATACCATGCTTAAAATCATTCTCCCAATTTTTATGGGTAAATCCGTTTTCTTTTTCGAAGCGTATGGCTCTGCCAAGATAGTATATATACTCGCTATACAATCTGCAGTGGTCGTGAAGCGAAGGTTGATAGTTCCAATGCTCCTTGGTAAGCCACACATTGCCATCATAAACAGGGTATTTTATTCCGCAGGGTGAATTGCCGTTTTCTGCAAGAAAATCTATATATTCTATAGCAAAATCCCTATACTTTCCGCCGAATTTTAATAGCGGCAAAGCGGTCATCGTACCCGAACACCAACCGATTAGAACGTTCCAACCCGCCGAAACATTTTTATACGGGTAGCTTCCTTCCAAGTCGGTAAAAGCATTAAGAATCATAGCCTCGTTTTTACTGCTTCTGACACAATGTCTTTCATATACCCAATCTCTCACCAATGCACTGCCTTCATCTTCGAGAATTTTCGGTGAGTTGAAAGCGGGATGCATTTTAGAGCGAATTGTATCATTCCAATAATAATCAAATAAATCGGTTATTTTTTCACAACTGAATTCGGAAATATTGACCGTAAAACTAATATCGCATTTAGGATTCAGAGTGTATGCAGGGCGAGAAAGCTCGTTAAAGGCTTTAAGAGTATATTTTTTCTCCTCTTTGGCGGGGGCGAAAAATGTAAGCGTTTCCTTCTCCCCATCAAGTTCGATTCCATTCCAACCCGCAACCGTTTTATGAGATATTTCATAGCTTTTGCCCATTGTTCCGTCTTTTGCAAGAACTGCGGGGAAAGACATGGCCGAAATCGGAGCGCTAAACTTTGGCGAGTCGGGCAAATTAATCAAGGGTATAGTGTTTATATTCTCTTGAACATTGCCGTCATAATACACACCGGGAACAAGAGTAAAGGCATCATCGCCATACTTCCAAGGAAAACGGATTCCCCAAAAGCCTGTTATAGCGTTATCACCGCTATTGAAAACTCTTATTTGCCAACCCTTTTCTTTTAAAAAGGTTATGTATATCTCCGCTTTTTCATAAGTGGCTTTAAAAAACGGAATTCCCCTAACCTCTCCGCTTACGAAATTTTTTATTTCCGTTTCGGTGGAATAATCGGGTGAAAAAATCAATTTAAAAGGTAATTTGCATTCCATACTTACACCTCTTTGCTATTTTAAAAAATCAAACTGTTAATAATTCCTTGCAGATATTCTTGTCTGCCACTGGATGGCAAGTTGGGTGCTCCAAGCTTTTCTGCATACTTTGATAATTCTTCAAGTGAGGTTTTATTATCAATTATATCTTTTCCGATGCCTTCCGTAAAGCTTTTGTATCTTTCTTTAATAAAGTTATCTATTCTTCCGTCTTCAATAAGTTTGGCGGCATTTATAAGCCCTAATGCGAAGGTATCCATACCAAGAATAAAGGAATAAAACATATCTTCTTTAGTATAGCTTGGCCTGCGAGTTTTAGAGTCAAAGTCGAATCCGCCCGTAAGTCCACCGGCATTAATAACCTCATACATACACATAGTGGCCTCGTAAACATTGGAAGGAAATTCATCGGTATCCCAGCCAAGCAGCAAATCACCTTGATTAGCATCAATAGAACCTAACATTCCGTTTATGGCCGAAACCCTTAATTCATGCTGAAAGGTGTGACCGGCAAGGGTGGCGTGATTTGCCTCAATATTCAATTTAAAATCTTTATCAAGACCGTACTGACGCAAAAAACCAATTGCGGTTGCGGCATCAAAATCGTACTGATGCTTCATTGGCTCCTTGGGTTTGGGCTCTATATAGAAATCACCCTCAAATCCAATCGAACGACCGTATTTAACAGCCATTTTCATAAGACGGGCAATATTTTCCTGCTCAAACTTGATATCGGTATTCCATAGGTTTTCATATCCCTCTCTACCACCCCAGAAAACATAACCTCGGCCCCCCAGCTTTACTGTAAGTTCCAAAGCTTTCTTAACTTGAGCCGCCGCAAAGCAAAAAACATCCGCAGAGTTAGTGGAACCGGCGCCATTCATAAAACGGGGATTGGAGAACATATTGGCAGTTCCCCATAAACATTTTATATCTGTTCCCTGCATTTTTTCAAGTATATAATCCGAAATTTCATCAAGTCGACGATTGGTTTCTTTAATATCATCTGCCTCGGGAACTAAATCAACATCATGAAAACAAAAATATTTAATGCCAAGCTTACTCATAAATTCAAAGCCGGCATCAACCTTTGCTTTAGCGTGAGCCATAGTACCCTTTTCCGCACCAAAGAGTTTATCGCCTGTATCGCTACCGAACATATCCGTACCTGCGGCGCACAAATTATGCCACCAAGCCATTGCAAATGGCAAGTGTTCCTTCATTTTTTTGCCTAAAACTACACGCTCTGCATCATAAAATTTAAAAGCGAAAGGATTTTTGCTTTCCTTACCCTCGTATTTAATTTGGGGTATTCCTTTAAATATTTCACCCATTTTATTACCTCATTTCAATTCCTTATATAATTCTTTCACGGAAGGATAAATTTTCTTGTATTTCTGATATTTTTGGTTATATCTTTCCACAAGCATTGGGTCGGGTCTCAATTTTTCTTTGGTTTTAATTAGTTTACTCACACAATCACTTATAGAATTGTATTCCCCTGCTCCTACCATTGAAAGTATTGCTCCCCCATAACCCGGACCTTGCTCTGTTAGTGGGATTGTAATTTCAATATTAAGAATATTGCATATTATTTTTTGCCATAGTTTTGACTTGGCGCCGCCGCCGCAAATACTACTGCTTTTTATATCAATGCCCTGCATCTTGGCTATTTCGATATTATCTCTGATAGCATATGCCACACCCTCTAAAACCGCCTGTACCATATCCTCACGAGTTGTGTTCATGTGTAACCCTACAAATATGCCTCTTGCATCTGTATCATTTATGGGACTGCGTTCTCCCATAAGATAGGGCAAGAAGTAAATATCGTTATTGCCTAATTTATCATCAGTTATATTCAATTGTTCGGTTAAATAATCGGTCGTTTTTAATATTTCCTCACAAAACCACCTATTGCAAGAAGCCGCCGAAAGAATACAGGCCATAAGATGATATTTACCACTGGCATGACAAAATGAATGCATAGCATTTAAATTGTCCACCGAAAATTTATCCGTGGATATAAATACAGTTCCGGATGTTCCAAGAGAAATATTACATTCCCCATCCTTAACCGTTCCGGTACCGATAGCCGCAGCCGCATTATCTCCGGCACCAGCAACTACCTTTACTCCATTATTAAGACCTAACTCCCTTGAAATTTCGGGCAGAACCGTACCTATAACCTCGTAGCTTTCGGCCAAGCGTGGTAATTGCTCTAAAGAAACATTGCAAATATCCAACATTTCCCTCGACCAACATTTATTTTTAACATCAAGAAGCAGCGTCCCCGAAGCATCGGAAAAATCAGTAACATGCTCACCCGTTAAGCGATAATTAAGATAATCTTTCGGTAACATTATCTTTTTTATTCTTTTAAAATTATCGGGTTCATTTTTTCTCATCCACAAAAGCTTGGGAGCCGTAAATCCTGCAAAAGCAATATTAGCAGTTAAACTCGAAAGTTTTCTTTTGCCTATTTCGGCATTTAAATATTCTACCTCGTTGTTGGTTCGGCTATCATTCCAAAGAATCGCGGGACGGATAACATTATCTTCCATATCAAGAGCAACTAATCCATGCATTTGACCGCCGATGCCTATTCCCATAATATTTTCAACATTTATAACGCTTGTAAGTTCCTTTATTCCCGATGAAAATGCCTGCCACCAATCCTCCGGATTTTGCTCGCTCCAAGTAGGTTTAGGGAAATAAACCTTATATTCTTTTGATACCTCGTTAACTATTCGCCCATCCGTATCGGTGAGCAAAAGTTTTATGGCAGAGGTACCCAAATCTGCTCCAATATGATATTTCATTCATTACACCTCAATTGTAATATACAATATATTATTTGACTTTTCTCGCAAATATAGGTATAATTAATGGACAAAATTTTACTTTTGAGGTTCAAGTATGTTTTATCAGTTCAATCATTTGGGTTCGCCTGATTATGTGAAAATTGAAAGTGGAAATGATTTTAATTTTCCTCCCCACCTTCATCAATGTTTTGAGATTATTATTATAAAATCGGGTGAGATGAAAATCACCGTTAACTCAAATAAATATATTCTAAAAGAAAATGATGCTCTGCTAATTTTTCCAAATCAAATTCATTCATTGGAATCGGAAAACAGTGAACATATACTTTGCATTTTTTCTCCTCAAATGGTCAATTCTTTTTCCTCAAAAATTGCAGATAAAATGCCCAAAAGCAATAAATTTACAGTAGATAGCTATATTATTAACTCGCTCAAAAACATAGATACATATTCACACATAGAAAAAAAGGGAGTTTTATATCTTATTTGCGGTATGTTTGATAGAATTGCAGAGTATAAAGATAGTGAACGTGATAAGGAAAATCTTATATTAAAATGCTTTGCCTTTGTGGAAAAGCATTTTGCTGATAACTGTTCCCTTTCTGCCCTCTCGAAAGAAACAGGATATAACTATTCTTATCTCTCGCGTTTCTTTAAAAAAATTGTGGGCATCTCATTTAACGGATATGTAAATCATTACAGATTAAGT
>JAFSAK010000069.1 GCA_017441045.1 Clostridia bacterium | reverse complement strand
TTAAATTTTTCCATACCGCCCGAAGTAAGCCATCCAACAATAGCGCCGATTATAATGGGTAGAGCAATATAACCTATAAGTTTCTTCCAATCTATTTTCAAAAAATCATCTCCAGTCAATGTAAGTATATGAATTTTTTGAAAATTTATAACTTTTAAAGGTAAATAATGATAGGTTTGATTCCGCCATCTACAATATCTATAACCGCATATGAGGGCCTGCTTTCCCGTGGTCTTGAAGGGGAGCCGGGGTTAACAATGTAAACCTCATCTTCATAGGTTACAATGGGGATATGAGTATGCCCGTAAAGAGCGATACTGCATCCGCAGTTTTTGGCAAACTCTAAAATTCGGGTTATGCCGTATTTTACAGAAAAATTATGCCCGTGGGTATAGAGGATATTTTGGTTTTCAAGTTTTATAATATCGTAATCGGGGTAGGAGCAAAAGCCATCGCAGTTACCCCTCACGATATGAAATATTCTATCCTTATATTCCTTTTGCAAATCTTCAATATCCGAAACTACGTCCCCCAAAAAGAAAATATGCGTAGCTTCGGGTTGGTTTCTTATAATTCTATCGATTATAAATGAATTTTTATGGGTATCGGAAATAACAAGTAATCTCATAACAGCGCCTCATAAATTCTGAAAATTTTCATAGTATTAAATGGAGGGATTTATATGAATAATAATTTTGATGGTATAAATAAAGAAAAACTGATAAATTCTGTTATCGCAAATTCGGGCGGGAAAATAGATAAATCTTCGATTTCCGCCGCCCAAAACGGCGATCTTTCGGGAATATTATCCGCCCTTAGCGAAAGTGACCGAAGCAAACTCGAGTCGGCTCTAAAAGGAGATAATCTTAAAAAGATGCTTTCAAGCGAAGATGCGAAAGCGATTATAAATAAAATGCTCGGCGGTGGAAACTAAATGGATGATATAAGCGAAAAGTTGGCGGGGATTTTAAACGACCCCGAAAGTATGGAAAGGGTACGGCGTATGGCCGAGGGGCTCTTAGGCGAACAATCCGCCGAAGAAAAAAAGACCTCTTTATCCGTAGGAGAAGGTATGCCCACGGCCGATGAAATGCAAAAAATAATGCATATAGTCACTATGCTTAAATCCAAAGGCAACGATAGCAGAACAAAACTGCTTTTGGCCCTTAAAGATAATTTGAGTCCGCCCAAGAAAGAAAAGGTAGATACCGCCGTAAAAATACTGCGGCTTATAGATATATTACCTCTGCTTAAAGAGAGCGGCATATTTAATTTTTAGAGTTGATAACTATGGCAGAGCCAAATTACGAATTTTTATTAAGACAACAAGAGGCCCTTGAAAAAATGAGGCAGATGCAAAAATCTGCCCAAAGGGGACGCAACGCAGTACCTCCTTCACCCGCCTTTTTAAAGGTGGGGGAGGGCTCTTTACCTAATAATACACCAAAAGGAAGCCTAAGTGAAGAAAAAAATTCCGAAAATAAAAAGGATATAGGCGCCATAGGTTTTGCGGAAGGAATTTTATCGGGCGGCGGAGAATTTTTAAACTCATTTTTAGGAAAAATCGGCGCCGACCCAGATATTCTTCTCATAATCGGACTTTTGCTCATTTTACAGTCGGAAAAATCGGATAAACTATTGCTTTTGGCCCTTTTATATATACTTTTGTAAGTCATATTCATAAAAGTTACATTTTTCGACGAAATGTTGCATTTTTCGTACATTATGTAAACCTGGACAACCCATAAAGTTATCCAACTTATCCACCGAATAATCAACATTTTAGCGGTTGAAAAGTGGGATTTTGTGGATAAATCGCGGTTTATACGGTGGATAACTCGGTGGAAAAGTTGAAATGTTTAATATGCAAATATAAAGTGAATAAGAAATTATGTAAATAAAAAAACGCAAAAAATTCCACGAAAATTAGAAAAAATAGGGTAATTTTTAACGGTGTTTTTGTATTTTTTTATACTTATTGCAAAAGATGCGGAAAAGTGTTAGAATGGATTTGAAAAAAGGGGGGATTTTATGCAACTGATTATAAGCCACGGAGCCGTGGATTTATCGGGTGAGCCCATACTAACCGATATTAATATGGAGATAAATAAAAATAGTAAAATTGCGGTTGTGGGAAGAAACGGTTGCGGTAAAACCACCCTGCTTAAACTTATAGCGGGTGAGTATCCCCTTGCAAAAGGTACAGAGAATACAGCCACCATTTCGGTTTCGGAAAATTTTAGCATCGGCATTCTTGACCAGATGACATTCAGCGATGAGAATCGCACTATGGTGGAAGAAATCCGTTCGGCGTATAAAGATATTTTGGAAATAAAATCCGCCCTCGATGAAGCGCAGAGCAGAATGGAAGAAAATCAAAGCGATGAAAATATAAAAAATTATTCAAATCTTCTTGATAATTTTATTTCCCTTGGCGGTCATTATTTTGAAAGGGAATATGAGGGCGCCATTAAGCGTTTTGGCTTTACTGATATAGAAAAGCATAAAAAACTTTCCGAATTTTCGGGTGGACAAAGGACCAAAATTGCCTTTTTGAAACTTCTTCTTTCAAAACCTGATTTACTGCTTTTGGATGAGCCCACCAATCATCTTGATATTGATGCGGTTTCCTGGCTTGAGGATTATATCAGAAATTATAATAAGGCGGCCCTTATAGTTTCCCATGACCGAATGTTTTTAGATAGAACGGTAAATCAAGTTTACGAAATAGAATATGGTAAAAGTTATAAATATATAGGTAATTATACCGAATTTGCAAAGCAAAAAAGGGAAAGAGATGCCATCCTTTTAAAGCAATATAACGCGCAACAAAAAGAAATCGCGCATTTGAATTCGGTGGTTGAACGTTTCAGATATAAAGCCACCAAGGCGGCAATGGCTCAATCTAAAATCAAACAGATTGAGCGAATGGATAAAATTGATGCCCCCGTATCCCACGATGAAAAAACCTTTAAAGCAAATTTGGAGCCGACAGTCAGAAGCGCTAAAGAAGTGCTTGAGGTAAAAGATTTAAGTATTGGATTTGATAAACCTCTGTCCACCGTTAATTTTTCTATGCTTCGCGGTGAACGGGTTGGAATCATCGGCGGGAACGGACTTGGTAAATCCACTCTTTTAAAAACCATTGTAGGTAAAATTCCTGCTCTTTCGGGCGGTTATAAAATGGGGGCTATGGTGAGGGTTGGTTACTTCGACCAGCAACTCGCCGCCGCCAAGGGAAACGCGACTGTTTTTGATAGTTTCCAAAGCGAATTTCCATCTATGAGCGATTTTGAAGTGCGAAGCGCCCTTGGTGCATTTCTTTTTTCGGGAGAAGATGTTTTTAAAACCCTCGATATGCTTTCGGGCGGAGAAAGGGTGCGTCTGGCATTATGCAAACTATTCAGAAAAAATCCCAATTTTCTGATTCTTGATGAGCCCACCAACCATATGGATATCGCTTCAAAAGAGGCCTTGGAAGACCTGCTCCTTGATTATGAGGGGACGCTTCTTTTTGTTTCACACGATAGATACTTTATTAAAAAATTGGCAAATAAACTTTTGGTTTTCAAAGAAGGCGAAACCGAGTTTAAGGATATGGGTTACGAAGAATATCTATTGGAAGAAAGGGAAAAGGAACCCGAATTGCCCATAAAAACCGAAACCGAAAAACCGAAAAAGAAAACCTTTACCACCCCCGCCAAAGAAAAAGCAAAAAAGGAAAAAGCCCTAAAAAAAGCGGAAGAGCGGGTAGCAGATCTCGAACAAAAAATAGAAGAACTGAAATCCGAAATAGAAAGTCCCGAAAACAGTTCCGATTATCTGAAACTTTCGGAACTCGGAACTCAAATGGAATCTCTTGAAACCGAACTTTTAGAAGCCCTCGAAGAATGGGAAAAATTAGCAGAATAAAGTTACGCCCCTCAAATTTAAACTTGAGGGGCGTAATTCTATAGAGAGGTAAAAATCATAAATTTACTATGCTAATCTTCTTCAGGCATATCATCCACAATATTATACAAGTCCTGTGGGTCGTCGGCGACACCCTTTGCCTTCAGAACTTCAAAATATTTTTCAAGCTCGCTACCTTCAGGCACTATTGCAATAGGTGAGTAGTTTTTGTAATCGCCTTCGAAGATGTGATATGCATATTCACCTGTCAAGGGAATAAGTATATAGCTCGATTTTTCAGAAATAACATGCTGGCCATAAAAAGTAGTATTTGGATGGCTGAGATATATCTCTAAATATCTTTCTGTTGCTCTTATAGCGTTTAGGTTAGCGTCGGTTATACCTGTATCTAACCTGATGATATCTTCTTTATGATAGAACCATTTCTCAATATGTTGCATAACCTCGTAATTAAAATTATAATCACTATATTTTGATGATTCGCCTAAAAGTGTTTCGCCTGCATAAGCTTTTATTTCACTTGCAGAACTAACTGTGCTTCGCCATCTTTTTTCCTCCTCAGTTAGAGGTGTAAACTGAACAGACTCAAAATACGGCTTAAGCCCTCCTCCGCCATATGTGGGACCACTCCAACTATGAGGAGAATTAATGGTGTTATTAAAAATCCAACCTGCATATTCACCCGTAACCGGAATAAAGAGAGTTCTTACTTTTGGACTAATAACACCGCCGTGGAACTTGATTTCATGGTCAAACTGAAGCTCTATAGCCATTTCGTTTTGTTTTATAGGCCTTAAAGTATCGGTATCAGCAGCTAAACTCATACCCACCGAAGATTCCTCATATTTAAACCAATTTTCAATATGCTGTGCAATTTTAAGGTTTAATTCCTTATCGGTGGAAACGGCGGTGGCGCCATCTTTATAAAAGGTTACGGTAGTGGGGGCTATAACGGTGCTTTCCCAATCGCGTACCTTTTTATCAAGGGTTACACCCTCGAAGATTTTTTCAAGACCGCTACCTTTTAATTTGCAAGGTATGTTCTTGTAATCGCCATCTAAAGAGCCGCTAAAAAGGTAATAGGCATATTCGCCTGTGAGCGGCACCAAAATCCGACCGATTTTTTCGATCTTTATTTTACCTAAAAGATTTATTTCTTCATAGTTATTATAGTGAAAATGCAGTTCTATTACAGTTTCGTTCTGTTTGAGTTCCCATATAAACTGTCGGGTTATTTCCATATCTACGGTAGGCAGATTATCTTGGGTATAATCATAAAATAATTTTTCGATTTCTTTTGCGGCTTTTCGGCGCAGCGTTTTATCCTTAACGCTTGCTTGCATACCGCCTTTATAAAGGGTCATGCTTTCGGGAGTAGGTATGGTACTGTCATATTGAATTTTATTATTGGAAGATGTTGCATTGGATGAAGTTTCATCATCTGCTATGTCTTCAACCTCGATATACGAGTACCACGAGCTATATGTATCCGACTCTTTTCTGCAACCTGCAAGGGTGCTCAAAACCATTAGTACGCAAAGCAAACATAAAAAACATCTTTTCACAACATTTCTCCCCTTTCTTGTTTCTATACTTATTATATAATTTTCTGTAAATTCTCGTCAATTAAATTTCCTTAAATTTACATCCTGTTTACAAAAAATTTACGGATTATAAAAGAAAAACGCGAAGGATATTCCTTCGCGTTTTTATGTTTTAAGTAAAAATTAACCTTCGGAGATTGCTTCAACGGGGCAACCAGCTGCGCAAGCGCCACAGTCAATGCACTTATCGGGGTCAATCTCGTAATGAGCATCGCCTTCAGCGATAGCATCACAAGGACAACCGGCAGCGCAAGCACCGCAGTTAATGCATTCATCAGAAATTTTGTAAGCCATTCAAAACACCTCCATCAGCTTCATTGAATATATTTTAACAGTATTTCTGTCAAAAAGCAAGATATTTATTCCATTATCTCCTCTTCTTCGTCCTTTTTCTTGCGTTTTGGACGGGAAAGGAGCTTTACAGCGCTCCTATGCACCTTAAAGGGCGCACCCTCACTGTTTTCGGGTTTAACAAGAAGATTGCCTGTTATAAGATTGCAGTCAACCACCGTGCCAACACCCTCGGCTATCTTAACCGTTGAGCCAACCGTGGGGGTGATGCTTAAAAGATGCTCATAAGATTCCTGCTCATATTTAAGACAACACATAAGCCGTCCGCAACTTCCCGAAATCTTGGTGGGATTAAGGGATAATCCCTGCTCTTTTGCCATTTTTATTGAAACGGGTTGAAAATCATCTAAAAATCTCTTGCAGCAATAGGGCTGACCGCAGATACCGATACCGCCAAGCATTCTCGCTTCATCGCGGACACCTATCTGGCGAAGTTCAATTCTCGTATGGAAAGATGATGCCAAATCCTTAACAAGTTCTCTGAAATCAACTCTGCCGTCAGCAGTAAAGAAAAAGGTGATTTTACTTGCATCAAAGGCATATTCAACCTCAACAAGTTTCATATCGAGCCCGTGTTCCGCTATCTTCTTTTCGCAGATGGCGAAGGCATCTTTCTCTTTTTCCTTATTTTCTTTTATGCGGTTTAAGTCCTTATCACTTGCGGCCCTCAAAACTTTTTTGAGTTCGCCAACTATGGATTCATCCGATACTTCGTGGTTGCCTTTGGAAACAAAGCCGAAGGCATTACCGCCCGAAGTTTCAACGATAACATTATCGCCAATATTATAGGTTTTTCCATCGGGACTGAAGTAATAGGCCCTGCCGCCTTCTTTAAATTTAACAGATATGACCGATGTCATAAATTTCCTCCGATTATTTGTTTAGATTTACAAACTACCGCGCTGAAAAGCAAGGGTAGGTTGATATTGGTTTTTAAAAGTTTTTGCCATTCATTTATGGCTGAATAAAGATTGGTAAGGGCGCGCGCTCTCACAATTCTGCCAAAATCCTTTTTGAGATTTCGGGATATTTCGATTTTTAAGTGTTCGAAAAATAAATCCGTGCCGACTCTATCCTTTTCGAAGGGGATAAAGAGGCGCAAAAGTTCATATTCGCTACCCGAAAAAACAAGTTTCATAAATTCTTCTGCGGCCGTTTTTGCCTTATTGGCGCCCTTGCTTCCAAGCAGAGAAAGGGCGGCGCCGATATTATTTTCGGCCGTTTTAACCGCTTCGGCGATTTTATCATCATCAAAAGTTTCGCCTAAAATTTCCTTTACGGCAGCTTTTGAGGTTTCAAAATCGGGCGGGGTGAGGGATAGGCAAACGCATCTTGATAGAACGGTTGGAAGAAGTTCTGTTCGTGAAGTAGTGATTATAATAAAAATCACGGCCTCGGGGGGCTCTTCCAAAATTTTCAAAAGGGCGTTTTGCACCGGCTCGGTCATCCGTTCGGCAAAATCCAGAATATAAACTTTTTTATTGGCCGCATGGGGCTTTATATATGCCTCGGTTCTGATGGCACGCGCTCTGTCAACCGTTATGCTTTTCTTGTTTTCCTCGGGGGAAACAAAAATTATATCGGGATTATTTAAACTCTTTGCGGATAAACACATTTTGCAGTTTCCGCAAGGCCTGTCTGCGCCTTCGCAAACGGCGGCGGTGGCTAAAAATTTAGCAAGGGTATGTCTGCCCGTACCTTCATCGCCTTCAATAATAATAGCGTGAGGTATGCGGCCGGTATATAACATACTTTCAACCGCGGTTTTCACGTTCCCATTGGCTTTAAGGGGAAATATCATAAAACAAATCCAACCTTTTTCATGGCCTTAAAGTAGGTCTTTCTTGCTACCTTTTCTGCCGACTGGGCGCCCTCGCGGAAGATGCGCTCAAGTTCGCCTTTATCGGTGATTATTTTATCGTAATTAGCTTTGATGGGGGCAAGTTCATCGGCAACGGCTTCGCCAACGGCCAACTTAAAGTCACCGTAGCCCTTGCCTTCAAATTCCTTTTCTACCTCTGCGGTGGTTTTGCCGGTAACGGCGCTATATATATTTATAAGGTTGCTTACGCCCGGTTTATCTTCGCTCACGCGAACACAGGAATCGCTATCCGTAACCGCTCTTTTAAACTTGCGGATGATGGTATCTTTATCATCGAGAATAGCAACCCATGCATTGATATTTTCATCCGATTTAGACATCTTCTTGGTGGGATCCTGAAGGGACATAACGCGGGCGCCGATTTTTGGAATATAGGGCTCGGGTATTTTAAATACATCGCCGTAAAGATGGTTAAAACGAATTGCAATATCGCGGGCGATTTCCAGATGTTGCTTCTGGTCGGCGCCAACGGGTACGAAATCGGGCTTATAGAGAAGAATATCCGCCGCCATAAGAACGGGGTAGGTGAAAAGACCTGCGTTTATATTATCGGCGTGTTTTGAAGATTTTTCTTTAAACTGAGTCATTCGGGAAAGTTCGCCGAATTGAGTGTTGCAAGAAAGGAGCCAGGAAAGAGCGCTATGCTCGGGCACGTGGGATTGAATAAACAATGTGGATTTTTCGGGGTTAAGTCCCAATGCTAAAAGCACGGCGGCGGTGGAATAAATCTGCGAGCGGAGTTTTTGGGGCTCCTGCTTCACGGTGATGGCGTGAAGGTCGGCCACCGCATAGGTGCAGTTAAATTCCTCCTGCATATAAAGCCAGTTCTTTAAAGCGCCAAGGTAATTGCCGAGAGTAAGCATACCGCTGGGCTGAATACAACTGAGCACTGATTTTTTATTTTCATTTTCACACATAAAAAACATTCCTTTAAGGTATATATATTAAATATTCATATTCAAACTAATATTAACACATTTTATTTTAAATTACAATATTTAAATATATATACCACTAAACAAAAAATTGGCAAAACAAAGTACGTATTTTGGGACACTCAAAAAAATATAATAAAATTACAAAAAGGGGCTTGACAAATTGAAATCCCCGATATATAATAAAAATACAGAAAACGAACAAATGTTCGGCGGAGGAAAATTATGAATTTTACATCTACTTTAATTACATTATTAGAAATTGCAATGGCGGCTTTTGCTAT
>JAFSAK010000068.1 GCA_017441045.1 Clostridia bacterium | reverse complement strand
TTTCAATAACGCCGTTTTGCTTTGGGGAATAAACCACATTTATACCCTTATTAATGGCAAATCCCGTTATCTTACCAAGTTGATGATCAGAATGAGCACCGATCGGACAAACTCTATACGGAGTAAAAGCCGTATATTGCGGCGCCTTTTTATATGTGCGTTCAAATTCTTCGCGTGCGGTCATATATTTCCCTCATCAATCTCTAAAATATAAATCTCTTGTATATACTTTATCCAATACATCCGAAATATCATCGTTATATCTATTGGCAATAATTATATCCGAAATCCGTTTAAATTCATCTAAATCGCGGATTACACGGCTATTGAAAAAACTGTTTTCTTTCATAGTCGGCTCATAAACGACAACCTCAATACCTTTTGCTTTAATGCGCTTCATAACGCCTTGAATTGAGGATTGGCGGAAATTATCGGAGCCGGATTTCATAGTAAGGCGGTATACACCTACTATTTTAGGCGATTTTGCAATAATCTGATCGGCTATAAAATCCTTTCGGGTCCCGTTTGCCGCCACAATGGCAGAAATAATATTCTGCGGAACATCATTATAGTTAGCGAGAAGCTGTTTAGTATCTTTAGGCAGGCAATATCCGCCGTAACCAAATGAGGGATTATTATAATGATTTCCGATTCTTGGATCCAGTCCTACTCCCTCAATGATGGATTTGGTATCAAGTCCGCGAACTGCGGCATAGGTATCGAGTTCATTGAAAAAAGATACACGAAGAGCAAGATAAGTATTGGCAAAAAGTTTAACTGCTTCCGCTTCGGTTGAATTCATATACCTAATTTCTATATCTTCCTTAATTGCCCCTTCTTGAAGCAAAGCGGCAAACTTTTGAGCTGCTTTTTCAAGGCGCTCATTATTTATATGAACTCCAACTATTATGCGGCTTGGGTAAAGATTATCATAAAGCGCTTTTCCCTCGCGAAGAAATTCGGGACTAAACAAAATATTATCGCAATTAAATTCCTCTCGCATCTTTTCGGTAAAGCCCACGGGAACGGTAGATTTAATAATCATAATCGCATCGGGATTAATTTCAATCACCTGACGGATAACCGATTCCACCGAAGAGGTATCAAAATAATTCTTATTGGAATCATAATTTGTGGGGGTTGAAATAATAACGAATTCTGCATTTTTATATGCAGATTTGCCATCGGTGGTAGCGATAAGATTTAACTTTCTGTTTGCCAGATATTCTTCAATTTCCTTATCCGCTATGGGAGAAATTTTATTATTAATCATCTCCACTTTTTCGGGGACAATATCAACCGCGGTAACCTGATTGTTTTGTGCGAGCAGTATCGCCATAGAAAGACCTACATAACCGGTGCCTACAACTGTTATTTTCATTTGCATTTACTCCTTTTTAATTTTATATTTGAGTATGCATTTCAGTCCCTACGAGTGCTTCTCCATGGCAACATTATATGCAACTTTTTTTACTTTTCTTGATAGAATTCGTGATACCATTCTGCGAATTTGCGAAGTCCTTCACGAAGCGAGGTTGACGGTTTAAAACCGAAATCTCTTTCGAGGGCAGTGGTATCAGCATAGGTAATCGGCACATCGCCCGCCTGCATTGGAACGAGTTTTTTATGCGATTCGAAATCGTAATCCTCGGGCAAAACTTTTGCTTTTATTAACTCTTCTTGCAGAATAGTTACGAAATCGAGTAAATTTTCGGGGCTATTATTGCCTATATTATAAACCGCATAGGGCGGCAGAGGAAGGCCGTCCTCCCCCGTTTGTTTTTCGGGAGCACACCTCATAACGCGCTTCACGCCTTCCACGATATCATCCACATATGTGAAATCGCGCTTACAGTTTCCGTAATTGAAAATTTCAATAGTTTCGCCCTTTAGCAGTTTGTTTGTAAAACCGAAATACGCCATATCGGGACGGCCTGCGGGTCCATAAACCGTAAAGAAGCGAAGTCCAGTTGAAGCAATATTATAAAGTTTGGAATAGGCATGCGCCATCAACTCGTTGCTTTTCTTAGTGGCCGCATAAAGCGAAACGGGATTATCCACCTTATCCTCGGTAGAATAGGGAATTTTCTTATTTGTTCCGTAAACCGATGAAGATGATGCATAAACCAGATGTTCTACTGGATACTTTGTCGTCATAGCATTGCGGCAGGCCTCTAAAATATTATAGAAACCGATTATATTGGATTCGATATAGACATCGGGATTGGTTATGGAATAACGAACTCCCGCTTGAGCGGCGAGGTTAACCACAACCGAAAAGTGATACTTATCAAATAGTTTATCTATAAGGCATCGATCGGCAATACTGCCGCGAATAAACTCCCAACTGCAATCGGGCTGACCGTCGGCAAGGTTTTGGATTTGCGAAAGTCGATATTCCTTAATGGAAACATCATAATAATCGTTCATATTATCAAGACCGACAATATGAATTCCCTTTATAGTACGGAGAAGCTCCATAACCAGATTAGACCCGATGAAGCCCGCCGCTCCTGTTACCAACACGGTTTTATTTTCTAAAGTCACATTTTGTGTAATCATTTGGACTCCTTATTTGCTTTATTAAAATTACTTACTTTTTCTTAACATCGATAGAGCGCTATCTTTAAGAAAACTAAAACTTTTATTTTTGGTCAAAATTGATAAAGCCAAATACACTATTACCCCCATCGCCAGTTGCAATATCATTTTTATAAGGTTGGGCACCTGGCACATTCCGGTGACATACACTGCTGCGGCCATAATCATTGATATAAAAATTATGGGGAAATAATCGGCAATCATTTCTCTAAATTTATATCCGATACACTTCTTTACAAAGAAGGCATATATTACTACGCCTACAACCATCGTTATCACTGCGCTCCAAGCTATAAACTCAACGCTATGTAAAACGAATGCACCTACCAATAAAAGAATAAGGGTAATACTTGATGTTACGACTTCGTGTATTAAATTTAAACTGCTTTTACCCAAAGCCAATATGGTTTTTTGGAAAAGTGTACTTAAAGCTCTTGTAACATAAACAATACACATAATACGTAAAAACGGTACGCACGGTAGCCATTTTTCCGTAAGCAAAACCTTTACGAAGGTATCGCTGATTACGAAAAGTCCTGTCATCATAGGCGTCAAAATATACGCGCTAAGGCCTACCGAACGGCGCAAGAGGGATTTAAGTTCCTCTTTTTCATCCTTTTTTTCTGACAAAACGGGATAGATAACCCTGCCAATCGAATTAACGATATCGGTAACTAATAGAGAAGGAAATTTTTGTCCCTCGTTGTAAAAAGCCAAATCGTCGGTGGAGAATTTCTTGCCGACAATGAGAGTTCTTATATTATCCCTTATTGTGAAAACCAAAGTGGACCCCAAAACCTTAACACCGAAACTCCAAAGTTCTTTTACGCTTTTGAAAGAAAACTGAAATTTGAGCCGCCAATCAATTGTCAAACAAATGACAACCGAACTAATAATGGCGTGTGTGAGGTACTGGGCGATAAGAGCCCAAACTCCAAAATTCAAAAATGCCATTGTAACACCGATAACTGCGGAGACACAAACGCCGATGAAGGATGACCAGAAAGAACGTTTGAAAATCATTTTCTTCTGAACATACGCGCCTTGTACCGAATTCCATGCCGAGAAAATAAACTTAATTCCCATTACTCGAATTACGGGCACCAAAACGGCAGAATCATAAATATTCGCAATAAGGGGTGCAGAGAAAAACAATGTTACATATAACACTGCCGAGACGCCGAAACTGAGCCAACAAATCGAATTGAAATCAAGTTCAGTCGGATCTTTTTTCTGGACAACGGCAGTACCTAACCCCCCGTTTACCAAAGCGTCGCCTATGTTGATAAATACCATTACAATGGCGATGATCCCGTAATCATCAGGGGTGAGAAGGCGCGCCAAAATGATGGATACTATTAAAGAAACTGCCTGTGATAACAAGCGTTCTGCGTATGACCATCCTATACCGGCAAATATGCCTTCCCTTGAGTTTTTATTACGACTCATTATTTCTTCACCAATTTCTTTACAAAGTCCTTAAGGAACTTAGGACAGATTTTCGCCAGGATACATTTAATATCATCCAAATGCAGATAATATTTAATCATATTTTTGCGAATGGATTTTCTCAACGCCTTACGGGCTGATTTTTCAAAATCTTGAGATATCCTATATTCTTTTCTAAAAATATCAATAGCATTATGGGGTATTGACGGAGAAGAAAGCATCTTTTCATAATCAAATGCCTCTTCACTTGGACGGTGCTCAATTTCAATCATATCAGAATTTACCAATTCATCAATTAACGCGTTTCCCTTATCCGTAGACACAATAACACAAGAGACGGATTTTCTGTTATGAACAAAAGGCGCTACCCTTCCAAGCCCCGAAAAATCAGAAATTGTTATATCACCTATTCTTTTATCTTGGGCATATTTGCAAGAAAAACAATTTTCTCTATATGTAAGCGCTTTATGATAACCTATCTGGTAAACATCGTTTTTATATACGCCGCACTTATATAATAAATCCTTATCATCGTACACGGAAAACATAAATTTACCCGTTTCGAATTTAGGATCTCTAAAGTATACCTTTTCGGCATTCTTTTTTGTTTTTTCTTCTACGCAGGATATATGCTGATTTAAATAGGTAACAGGACAAACACCGTGACAGATAATATCAATAATAATTAAATTAGGCGCCCTGCCTCCCAAATATGAAATCACCGCCGCGGCTTGACAAGGAAGCGCGATAACTATTACCTTTTCGCCCTCTGACAAATACTGCTTAATTTTAGGAAGTATGGGCGTTATATCACTAAACACATACTTCGAATTACGGCAATCCTCAATGTCTTTTTCATTTTTTATTTCTTTATAACAAGCACTCTTTTTTGGGGTATATTCAACGCCAAAGGTTTTTATACCGTTATTTAATGCATAGCGGTATACTGCCGTAGCAATTCCGCCCGATGCCGCAAGTTCTCTATCGGCGCTGTCTCTATTCCACGCCGCATACACATTATTAAGCGCAGAATCGGGAAAACAATCTTTATCAACGGGACACGCTTTCATACACAGTCCGCAACCGATACAAGTTTCTTCATCAATATACGGATATTCGCATCCCATATCATCAAATTGCATCTTTATGATATTTGTGGGACAAGCGCATTTACATGCACCGCACGCAGTGCACTGTTCTTTTTCTGCAAGATGAATCGCTGATTTCACTTTTGCAGCATCTCCTGTAATATATTAATTGAATGTGTTCTGAATTCGGATATTTTCTTATCCACATCGGCATAATTTATGGGGTGGCAACTAAATGCATCATAATCATTTCCGCAACGGCCTTCTATTCCAAGATATTCTGCTAAAGAAACAACTCTGCCGCTATGCGCTCTCTTATAGAAAAGGAATTGC
>JAFSAK010000067.1 GCA_017441045.1 Clostridia bacterium | reverse complement strand
GGCGGCAAGTGCCCCCGCGCCGCCGATGGCGCAAAGGTAAAGGGCTCCGTTTTCCTTGATGGCCTCGATTACCTCTTTACTTCTTCCGCCTTTTCCTATGGTGGCAACAAGCCCCATTTCGTGCAGCTTCTTTGTGTATGGGTCCATCCTGGATGAAGTAGTAGGACCGCAACTGCCAATGGGCAGATTATCGGGTGTGGGCGTAGGTCCTGCATAATAGATAACTGCGCCGCCCATATCAAAAGGAAGGGGAGATCCGCTTTCGATTAGCTCAAATATCCTTTTGTGCGCCGCATCGCGAGCAGTATAAACCGTACCCGATAAATAAATCTTATCGCCCACAGATAACTCACTTGCTTTTTCTTTGAGTTCCTCTGTATTTAAATAGAATTCTCTCATTTTACTATCTGACTATAAAGATTTTCAAAACTTGCGGCGTGTTCCTCGGAAGAAACTTTCTTCTGCTCAATAATTTCTTTTGTTTCATTGAGCGAATTAAGAAGTTCTTCAACCTGACCGATAAAGTCATTAGAAGTTTTTAGTACCTTTTCTTTGATATCATCAAGGGATTGGTGCGCCGCATCAATAGAATCTAAATTGCGGGCAATTTCACTCTCTGCAAGTGCGCGACTTTCATCGCTGTTTTTCATAACTGCTTGGGCATTGGATTGCGCAACAAGATAAAGCTTACCGATATTCTGCGAAAGGCGTTCGATTTCCTCTCGCTTATCGGTGTATGCCTTAAGCTCTGCTTCAACCTCTGCCTTTGCATTTTTAATATTTTCAAGCTCGCAGTTTACGTTTTTAATAACCCCGTCAAGCTCCTCAATTTTCTCTTTGAAATCTTTCTCTTTTTTCGAAAATGCTTGATGAGATTTTTCAATATAGGACATTACATCTTCACAGTTAAAACCGAGAAGAGATTTTCTAAAACCTACTGACATATTTTTATCCCCTTAATTTCATTTAAATTCTGATTTCTTCAAGTTCTTTAAGCCATATTTCACTTACCGCATCGGTAGGCATTGAAAGGTCGCCTCTGGGGGAAAGTGAAACCTTGGTAGCTTTTGGACCATCAGGCATACAAGAACGCTTGAACTGTTGGGCAAAAAATCTTCTTACGAAAACTTTAAGCCATTTTAATATAATTTCTTTACCGTAATCATTTTCGAATACCAAAGAAGCGATTCTAAATATCTTTTTAGGCGCCTCATTAAGATAAACTAAATGATAAAGGAAAAAATCGTGCAACTCATAAGGACCTACAAGGTCTTCCGTTTTTTGTGCCATACCACCATCATTTGTGGGCAAAAGTTCGGGAGATACGGGCGTATCAAGAATATCTCTCAAAATTGCCGCGGTTTCGCCGCCGAGTAAAGCCGCTTCATAATCTACAAGGGCTCTGACAAGCGTTTTAGGCACCGAAGCATTAACGCTATACATAGACATCTGGTCGCCGTTATAGGTCGCCCAACCGAGAGCAAGTTCCGAAAGGTCACCTGTGCCGATAACCATACCGTTTTCCATATTGGCGATATCCATAAGCACCTGCGTGCGCTCTCTTGCCTGAGCGTTTTCAAAGGTGACGTCCGTATTATTTTTATCGTGACCGATATCCTTAAAATGCGATAAAACCGAATCACCGATATTTATTTCTTTTAGACGCACTCCCAAAAGTTCGCAAAGTTTAACAGCATTTGATTTGGTGCGGCTTGTAGTGCCAAAGCAGGGCATTGTAACCGCTAAAATATCGGTTAAAGGTCGGTTTAAAAGTTTTAGAGTTCTGACAGCAACTAAAAGCGCAAGGGTACTGTCAAGTCCGCCTGAAATACCTAAAACCAAGGTTTTGCAGTGGGTATGCTCAATTCTTTTTTTAAGTCCGTAGGCCTGAACGTTTAAAACCGTGTCAAGAGTCGCGGAAAGTTTTTGCTTTCCGCTTGGAACAAAAGGGTTTTTATCGAATTCACGGGTTAATTCCGTATCCTTTTGTTCGTAAGAAAAATAAACCGTTTCGCAGTCACCGAATGTTTCGTTGTCTACGGAATTTTTAATTCTTCTTGCTAAAATGTTCTTAACGTCAATTTCGCTTACGATTATATCATCTTCGCCAAAGGGCAAATTTTCTTTTAAAATCTTGCCGTTTTCGGATATCAACAGATGCCTTGAAAATACGATATCGGTGGTAGATTCGCTACTGTCCGCATCTGCATAAATAAATCCGCAAGAAAGTTCATCGGAAATTGATGAAACCAATAATCTTCTTTTGTCAGCGCTTTCGGGAAGTTCGTTAAGGGCCGCGCAATCGGCGATAATTGAAGCGCCTGATTCGCATAGTTTTTCGGCAGCGTTTCGCACCTTTGTAAAGTGTTTACCAACGGTAATTCCAAAACAAAATTCGGGCAGTTCCTCGCAACGAAAAACAATATTGCTTCCAAAGGGAACGATTTGACCGCAGATTAAAATATCTTCACATTCACCGCCGCAAGAAAAGGTTCTGGATTCAAATGGGGCGGGGGAGTAATCAAGGTAGTTTTTAGGAATAATTCCAAGGATAGCGCCATCAAAAATTACGGCTACGCAGTTAAATAGTCGGCCGCGGTTTTTAAAAGGAAGACCGATAGTTACAATAAGACTTTTATTGGCGGTATATTCGCATAATTCTTTAAGACCATGGAGCGCTTCGGCAATTAAGGTTTCGGATAAGAATAAATCACCGCAGGTGTAACCTGTAAGACAAAGTTCGGGAAGGGTAAGCAACTGCACTCCAAACTTGTCCGCTTTATCTATTTGGTTTTTGATACTTTGGATATTGCTTTTAATATCGGCAACACCAACCTTAACGGTAGCGGCGCCAACCTTAATAAAACCATCCTTCATAAACTATCCTCCTCCGAAAAGACGAAACTACTCCTTTTAATATATTATTTTATATCTATCTGCATATTTTGTCAAGGATTATTGATTTTATAATAGTTTATCAAAAAAATAACAAAGCTCTATTGACATTTGACAGTTGATAAATTATAATGTATATGGCAAAAATTTGGACCATTTATAAGGAGAAATCAAAATGACCACTAACAAAACAGTTTTAAAATGGCTCGATGAAATGAAAGAGTTGCTTACTCCCGATAAGGTTGTTTGGGTAGATGGCAGTGATGAGCAGAGAGAGGAACTCCGCGAAGAAGCAGTAAAGCTCGGTGAGCTTCATAAGCTTAATCAGGATAAGCTTCCCGGTTGCTATCTTCACAGAACTAACCCTAACGACGTTGCACGTGTAGAAGACAGAACCTTTATCTGCACAGCGACCAAGGAAGAAGCAGGTCCCACTAATAACTGGTGCGAGCCCTCTGAAATGTATAAAAAACTCTATAATATTGCTCGCGGTAGCTATAAGGGCAGAACGATGTATGTCATCCCTTATTCTATGGGACCCATCGGTTCTCCTATCGCTAAGGTTGGTATTGAGGTAACAGATTCTGTTTACGTTGTTCTCAATATGCTCATTATGACCCGCGTAAGTCCCAAGGTGCTTGAGGTTTTAGGCGATAGTAATGACTGGGTAAGAGGTTTGCACTCACGTTGCGATGTTGACCCCGAAAACAGATATATCTGTCACTTCCCTCAGGATAATACAATTATTTCCGTAAACTCAGGTTACGGCGGCAACGTATTGCTCGGCAAAAAGTGCTTTGCGCTTCGTATCGCTTCCTATCAGGGTTGGAAAGAGGGCTGGATGGCTGAACATATGCTTATTCTCGGTCTTCAGAATCCTAAGGGTGAAGTTCGCTATGTTGCGGCTGCTTTCCCATCCGCTTG
Source organism: Clostridia bacterium (assembly GCA_017441045.1). The sequence continues at coordinate 193 of JAFSAK010000067.1, read as the reverse complement.
CGGTAAGACCAACCTTGCAATGCTTATTCCCCCCGAGTATCTTCGCAAGAAGGGCTATAAAATTTGGACAGTAGGCGACGATATTTCTTGGATGAAGATAGGTCCCGACGGTCGTCTTTATGCTATTAACCCCGAAAATGGTTTCTTCGGTGTTGCTCCCGGTACCAATGAGCATTCTAACTTCAACGCTCTT
>JAFSAK010000005.1 GCA_017441045.1 Clostridia bacterium | reverse complement strand
TACATTTCGCATTCTTGCGTGGCTTCAACTACCGCATTATCATAGTCACCATAGGGTGGGCGGAATAGGGTAGGGCGGACCCCTGTGACCTTTTCGATTTTATCATTGCAAGAATCAAGTTCATTTTTCATAGCTTCCTTGGAAAGTTGCGTCATATAGGGGTGGGTATTGGAGTGATTATGCACCTGATGCCCCGCATCGTGTAGTTGTTTTACAGATTCGGGATATTTATCCACCCAACTGCCAACAACGAAGAAAGTAGCGGGAACGTCATACTCTTTGAGTATATCGATAAGCTGTTCGGTATCATCATTTCCCCAAGCCGCATCGAATGAAATTGCCACTTGCTTTTTGTCGGTTTCGACGCAGTAAATAGGCAACTTTCTATCGCTGTTTGCCATAGTAACCCCCGCGCCCACGCAGGTAAAGGTAAGCACCACCGCCATCACAAGACAGAGCATTATCTGTTTTTTGGTAACCACAAATATCTTCATATATAAACACTATCCTTTCATCCCTATTAGTAGGATATTAAGATGGGCTTGTATAATATGATATGTATGATTTGTTTTTAATAAAATAAAAAACAGTGATTTTATCGGACTTGCGGTAAAATCACTGTTTTGGCGTTTATAGGGGATTATTTATGTGGACATTTTGCTTTTGCTGCGCAAACTTCCGGGTGTGCAACCGAAATAAGATTTAATAACGGCATAAAAGCGGCTTGTAGATGCAAAGCCGACGCTTGCCGCAATTTCTTCAAAAGAAAGATTTGTATGCTCAATAAGTTCCTTCGCCATCGACATTTGCATATCAAATAGAAATTCATGAGGCGTTTTACCGTAGTATTTATTGATAAGACGGTTAAGCTGGGAACGGGAATATCCCGAAAGCTCGGAAAAACGGCGAACACCCTTAGTAAGATTTTCGGGTTGCCTCATAAGTTCGATAGATTCTGTTAAGGCGGGGGACATAGCGATATAATTGCTAAGCACCGAATCCCTGACGGCATAGGTGAATAAATCGGACAAAAAGGCATTTAGCAATTGTATAGTCGAATCGTAGTTTTCAAAAAGCTGATTAACCTTTTTTACCAAACGGTCGGAATTGGCGTGGTAGGTGCGCCCGTAAATCGGTGTGAATTGATGAGAGGTTATAAAGGTCTCAAATCTTTCCTTTTCTACCGAAAGCACGAAAACATTGGAATTCTTATTTTGATTTAAGAAGCAATGGCGGTCATCGGGAGAAATGAAAATAAAATTATTTTCATAAAGCCACTGCTCATTACCATTAAAGGAATGACAAACCTTATCCTTTAAAATTAAAACAATCTCGTAAAATTCGTGAGAATGCTCCCGCATAAGTAAAGATTTGCCATAGGTTAATTGGTAATAATATTTGGTTTTTTCGAAGTTTTGATAATTTTCAACTTTACATTTTTCCATCATGCAAGAAGTATAACACCGCCTTTATTTTTTGTCAACAAATAAAGACACAATAGGATAAAATTGGCATTAATATGCAACAAATCAGCAAATAAATGATTTATTATAGAAGTGAAAAAAGAAAATTTTGATGATACAATAAAAGCGGTAATATAATGAGATTTAATTTTTTATCACAGAAAACGGAGGTAATTCTATGAAAATGCGCTTTAAAAAGTATGCATCTGTTTTTCTTTGCCTTGCTTTAGTATTGGGTGTTCTTTTGCCCGTAGCAAACGGGAGCAGAGCAAATGCAGTAACCGCGGATAAGGAAACGGCATTAGCCAACCTTAAAGAAGCTTGGGGTAAAATGTATACCCAAGATACCCTTCTTTATCCTACAGTACAAAAGGTTGGAGGTTCAAATTACGGACCCGACAATTTTTATGCTGTAGCAGATGGGTTGGATAAAGCTTTACCGGAAGGTATCAGCGGTGATGATTTGGGAGATAATTATTCCTATCATTCAAAATTATATAATGAAGGAACCGTGACTCCTTCCGTTCAAAATGAGCGTTTTATGTGGTTTTCACAGCCAACAAGCAATAATCAAACCTACGGTGCCATTGATTTATCGGGTTATGATGATATTAAGATAAGCTACTATGTTGAAGATGTAGCTGTAGAAGGGATACGCGCGGTTACCTTCGTGGCTGCAAGCACTTCTAATCAAACTTCGGGTATCAACTGTGATATTACCGTGGCCGATGAGGGTAGCTGGCAAACCCTATATGCAGATGATTTGATTTCAGGCGGTATGGAAACTTTAAAGACAACATATGCATCAAGCAAATTGGGTTTCTTCCAGTTCCCGCTTACTGCCAGCTTTAAGGGTTGGTTTGGAAGTTTAATAGGTATAAAGAATGCCGAAGTACCAGAGCTTTCGGGAGTAGAGCTTGTAGTGTCGGCTACAGAATTTGACACTACCGGTTATTTAAATACAGAAGATTTTACTGCAGCGCTTACCGTCGCAGAGGAGTTGTATACCGAAGAACTGATAGAGCATAATCTCAAATACGCTTGGGGTGAGATGTGCACCACTACTAATTGGCACTATCCAACCGCATTCAGAAAAACAAGCGGAAGCGACCAGATTAATCTTTACGGTTACTCTACGCCTACCGCTACTGTAGCCGAAAAAAACCTTTACGGCGAACAAACCGCTACATTTGATATGACGCCCTCGGGCAGAACCGCCACAGGAAGCGACAACACATATACTTTATTTATGGCGGCAAAGCCGGGCGAGAGCAGTGTTAATCTGGGCAGAGGCCTTTATACTACAGGTACCGAAAAAGATGCTCATATTTATATAAAATTCAATTCAGTTACAACTGAAGGTAGAATGGGCTTCAAGATGATTGACGGTAAGAGCAATACCCATATAAGCACAAATTATATAGATGTGTCCAAAGCTGATGAAGGCAAATGGATAAGGCTTTCTTTGAATGAGCTTATGCCCTTTGGAAGCATTACCGATTGGGCAACATATTTTAAAACAACGGATTATTATTTTTCTCGTTTTGAAATGCAGATGATAAACGGGGCAGAGGCAAATGTTACCGTTGGATGTTTGATGGTTAATTATGCTATAGATGTTCCTGACCTTTCAGGAATTGAGCTTGTTAAGGAAGCTATGAGTTTAGATACCTCAAACTATGTCAATACCGAAGCTTTTGAGGATGCTCTCAATGCAGCAAAAGAATTATATTCAAAAGAAATAGCAATAGAAAATCTTAAATCTGCTTGGAGTGAGATGTATATTGCCGATACCCTTATGTCCCCCACGATAGAAAAGATATCGGGAACCAATACCCAGAGTAGTGTATTTAACACTGCCGATGGAATGGAAAGTTTACCCGCAGGTGTCACTGCAGATGATTTGGGAGATTATTATGCTTACCATACGGGTGTCTACGGTACTACGGGTACGGGCGAAAACCGCTTTATGTGGTCGAAAGACCCAAGTGGTTCGGGTGTTACCACAGCCAATAAGGATATTTCGGTTTATGATGATTTGAGCGTTAGTTTCTATGTGGAAGAGGTTGCCACTGAAGGTTCCTTCAGTATTGACCTTTATACACAGGGAAACACAGTCGACGTTGCCAACACCACATATAATATAACCGCTGCCGACGAGGGTAAATGGATAACACTTCGCGGCGATGATATGCGAGTAAACGGATTTGATGAGCTCATATCCAAGATGGCAGAAGTAAATAACGGAAGTTACCATCTTTATTTCTTCCAGTTTGGTCTTGGCTCAAATGCAACTAAGTTTAAAGGTTATTTCGGAAGTTTATTGGGTATAAAAAATGCTGATGTTCCTGACCTTGAAGGCGTAGAGCTTATTGATGCGGCTGTGAATTTGGATTTATCCAATTACACAAATACCGAAAATTTCGTTTCTGCATTAAATACCTCAAAGGAATATTATGCGGAAGAAATGGCAGTATTAAATGCAAATGAGGAAATAAAGATTGCATATAACAAAATGTACTCAGCTTTAGATTCCGGTCTTAAGCCCGCTGGCGCCAAGGTCAATAATGCAGGCGCAGCACATATAGGAGCAGATAATATCTTTACAACCGCCGAAAGCGAAGTTCTTCCATTTGGCGCAACGTCTGAAATGCTCGGTGATTATTATGCTTTCCACGATATAAATGATAACACCGCTGAGCAGGATTTAGGAATAAACTCATACGATAGAATTCTTTTCTGCGGCAGAGCAGACCGTTTCGACTTTGGAGACGGAATAGATATAAGCGAATACGATGGATTCTATATTAATGTATACTATAAAGCCGTAAATCAGGATGGTAAAATATATACCTTCCTCACGGGCGGCGGCACTGCAAAGCAAAAGAGCGGAAATACCTTAGAGGTTACCACTGATGATGCAGGAAAATGGATAACATATACCGATGAAGATATCATAAGCGGAGGTATAGACACCATCAGAACATCCTTCGGCGATGGCGTGGTATTCAGCACCTTGATGATGTGTATTGAAGGCGGACTTGATATCGAGGCCTACGTAGGAAGTATGGTATTCTATAAGAATATAGAAGAAACTACCCTTGATACCGCTTCTGATACATTCATTAGTGAAATGAGAAACGTTGATTTAACCAACCTTTATAATAAAGAACAGTTTATCAATACCATTATCGATAATACCAATGAATTGGCAGAAAAATATGCCGATAATGAGGAAATTATCAGTAAGATTAAATTTGCAGATGACTGCAATGCCTATGGTGGCGTTGATCTTAAAGACCTTGTAAGATTGGCGAGATATATCGATGATAGTGAAACTGTTAAGATAGATAATCTTGCCGCCGACTCTAACGGTGACAAGGCGATTAATACCGATGATGAATCGCTCCTAAGAGCTAAATTATTGCAGCAATAATTCTTGAATTAAAATGGGTAAAAATAGCATTATAATGCGATAATTCGGCATTGTTTTTATAGCGAAAAAGCTTATAATAATTTTATAGAACATTTCTTTTTCTAGATTTGTTTTCTACCTTTTATAAGACGAAGTTCAGGACTGATGAGGGGATTTCCCCAGCGTTTAATTTGCACGTTTCACATCGGCCCTGACTTTGTCGTGTTTATGAAAATAGCGAGGCCTGCATATGAATAAGAATTTTTATAATCCGAATTTAACCTTTGGATCTATTCCCACCACCTGCTTTCGTAATGAAAGACCCGGTTTTTTTCATTCGGGAACTAAGCCAAAGGATAATGATAATAGATTAGAAGCGTTTATGCGCTGCCTTTTTAAAACTGTCAGAAACGATAGATTTACCTTTATGTATAATGGTAAACCTGTTATGGCGCATCCAAAGTGGATTCGTGACCATGTTCACGAACTAAAGGCCTTTAAGCATTGGGAAAAAGATTTAAAGGCATATTTCGAGGTTATGTGCGAAAAACAACGGGAAGATGGCCAGTTTTACGAGATGGTGCAGCTCCCCACGAACGGACATTGGTTTGTTGTTAACGATACTAACCGTATTAAAGATGAGAAAAACAATATTGTTTTTGTCCGTGTTGAGCTTGAAGCCGATATTGAATATCTTATGGTTGAGGGTGTTTATCAGGTTTATCAGGCAACGGGGGATAAGCAATGGCTTAAAGAACTGCTCCCTGCACTTGAAAAAGGCATAAATTATATGACCTCTGATCCTCGCCGTTATTCAAAAGAAATGGGACTTTGCATTCGCCCATTCACAATTGATACCTGGGATTTTGTTTTCAATATCAAAGAAGAAAATCCCAAGGATGACCGCAATATTTATCCCGGCGTTACTCCTATGTCTATGATGCATGGCGATAATTCGGGTATATATCAAGCTATGAATCAGCTCGCCTTTTTAAATCGTGAATTTGGCGAAGAAGATAAAGCGAAGGATTGGGAACAGAGAGCCGAGGTTATAAAAAATAATCTTAATAAAATTGCTTGGAACGGTGATTTCTATACCCATCAGGTACATATAAATCACGAAGGCGCGCCAAACGAAGATGAAACTAAACGACTTTCATTTTCAAATACCTATGATATCAATCGTAAAATAACAACCTTTGAGCAGGCCAATAAAATTATTGCCGAATATCAAAGAAGAAGAGAAACTTCGGGCTTCTTTGCCGAATGGTTTACAATAAATCCGCCTTACCCCCGTTTCAGAGGAACCCATCATAGCGCCAATGAATATGTGAATGGCTGTATCGCGTCCTTGGGCGCGGGTGAGCTTTGCAAAGCGGCATTTAATAACGGCAACGAAGAATACGGTTGGGATATACTTTCCCGTCTTATTGAACTCTTTGAAAAAGATGGGGAACTCTTCTTCCTTTATGATGCCTATACGGGCGAAAATAGAGGCGGAGGACCGAGCGGATGGGGAGCATCTGCAATTCTTTCGGCTATTGAAGAAGGACTTATGGGCATTGTCGACAAGGGTGTTAAATTCGATAAAATGGTATATCAGCCCCGTGTGGCCGTTTCTTCAGAAAAATTCGGCAAATATATAACGGGATATGAGATTTCGGATACGTTTATTGAAAGTTCCTGGCAGCTTGATGAAGATGCGGCTCATTATCGCCTCTCTACCCCTTCAAAAGAAATAGATTGCCATATTCTTATAGAAAAGGGCAAAACGCCTAAAAAGATAGTTTGTAACGATAAAGAAATAGAGTTTAAAACAGTGATTTTAAATGATTCATTATATGTTGATTTTAAAGTCAATAACAGCATTGGCGAAGAATTTTATGAAGATTCCGCCCAAAAAGAATATTATTTCGAAATAAGTTATTAAAAATAGTTACCCAAGTGTTTCGGCATTTGGGTAACCATTTTTTTAAATATATTTTGATAAACAAAACACCCGAGCGTTAACCGCTCGGGTGTTTTGTTATGGTGTTTAATTTTATTTAATTTTTAGTGTAATTTTTATGACCGATGGTCTCCTCAATGCATGCGCAATATTGGTCATAATATTTATCAACTGTTTTTGCAACATCTTCGCCGTTGCTGATTTCTTGAATAATATATTCGTGCAAAGATAATGTCTGCGCAGAGGATGTTACATAAGAACTGTGACGGTTAGGTAAGGTTTTACCTGCCAAAAGTTTGGCTATTAATTTCTGGTCTTCGGCATCAAATTCGTTAGAGCCCTTGATTTCATTTTTATAGGTTGCTTCGAATGCTGCCCAAGTAAGAGCAACGCGGGGGTCTGAACCTTCGCCTGCGCAAATTGCGGTGTACCAACCTGTAGGATATGCCTTTTCGGTATTTTCGGGTAAAATCGGAACAGGAACGATTTCAAGGTTTTTAACGTCTTTATTAAAAGCCATGGATTTCTTAACCTGAGCTACAAGACCGGGATACTTAGAGGTTTCTTCAGGATAGAGATAGTTTCTTCCTTCGAGGAAGGCCTTCCTGTTATCACTACCGTCTCTCTTTTGTCCGATTGCATCGTTACCGCAATAGATTTTCTGAAGAAGGTTAAGGGAGGCGATATGCTTGGGGTCTCTAAGATTTAAAATAACCTTGCCGTTTTCGGTGGTTATGGAAGAAACACCGTACATCTGCGACTGAACATAGTAATTGGACATATAGAAAATATTAGAGGCGGAGTCGGTTACTTCGGCGCCTTGCTCAAAGATTTTGTCCCAAGTCCACTTGCCTTGGTTGTAAAGTGTTCTGGGGTCTTCAAGACCGGCCTTTTCAAAGATAGCTTTATTATAGTAGAAAATCCAAGGGAATGCGCAATTATCATCACATACGCCGTAAAGTTTACCTTCCCAAAGGAATTTATTTGTTTTATCCATATTGAACGCAGAATTGTCAACCTGCTTTATGGCTTCGCTAAGGTCGGCATAGCAACCCGAAATAGGACCTCTTGGGAACATGGAGCCGTGCATATAACAAATATCAAAGGGTTCGCTTGTACTCATTCTCTGGGCAACCTGAACATTATATTTATTAAAATCCAAAAAGAAGGTCTTAACTTTACAATTATATTTAGTTTGGAATGCAGAAATCATTGCCTTAAAGGAAGTAGTATTATATTGGTCTTCTTCGGTAAGAGCCATAGTTACGGTTTTACCTTTTAGGTCAAAGTCGGTTTTAAGAATTTCGGAGGAGGAAGCGCCGGGGTTTCTGCCCGTACTGTTTGAATCGGACGATGGTTTTTTGCCACTGGATGTGTCCGTGTTGTCTTCACCTTCATTATCATTGTCCTTATCACCTTTTTGAACGATAACTTCTTCATAATAATATGAATAATCGGATTCATCAGATGGGTTTGAAGAACATGCCGTGAGAGGCAAAATCAAAACAACCAGAGCCAAAATGAGAGAAATAGTTTTTTTCATATTCGTTCTCCTTTTAAATTAATTGCGGATCTTTCCGCCAATGATATTTAAATTATCCTAATATTTTTAAAATATTTCAATTCTATTTTTACACATATTTCTGCTGTTTTGTTGCATTATTTAAATTCAGGTTGCGAAAAAAAGTTTTCGATTGGAAAATGATTACATTTTGTAACTAAAAAAAGGGCAAAAGATTTAAATTTGCAACAAAATAGGAAAAAAATGATTTAAAACGGCAACAAAAATAAAAAGGAATATGTTATCATATAATTAACGAAAAATTTCGAATTTTTCAATCGAAAGGAGCTTAACAATGAAAAACGGTTTAAGCAAAAGAATTATTGCTGTAGTAATGTCGCTGATACTATGCATTTCAGTTGCGGCGATATCGTCAGCAGTGGAAGGGTCCGCTACCCAGAGCCGAACAATAACCCTTGATACGAGCAAGGTTATTCAGTCGGATTATAAAGGTATCGGAGATAACCTTTGGGTAGGTCCGTATTCTTTTAATATGAACGATGCTTACCAGAAGGTAAATGAAGCGAGAACAAATAAGGTTCAGGCCGCCTGGCTTCGTATGCTGTTAGAACCTTCAATTATGGTGTTTCTCGATGAAGAGCCCGCCGTTCAGCAGGAAAGATGGGAAGCGGGCATTTATAATACCGATTGCGTCGATTATAAAGATTTTATAAACAAGGCAAAAATGGTGGCCCAAGCAGGCACTGTTATCCAACTTAATATGGGTGGCCGTGTAGATACCATGCACGGAATGGCTACTTGGTTTTCCATAAAGGATTCTTCAACCAGTGAAGGCGGAACAAGAGGAGCTCCCGCTAATCTTGAGGCGTGGGCAAAAGCAACCGCTTTTATGGTTCGCGAAATGGTTGAACTTACCGATACCTATGGTAAGGAAGGACTTAATAAAATTAACGGTAAGCCCGTAATTTATCTTTCCTTCTATAATGAAATAAACGGTTTTTCTTATGAAGCTTTCGGTAATAAGCTTGAACATTATTGTCTTATGATAAAAATGGTTCACGAGGAGCTTATAGATGCAGGCCTTCGTGAATATGTTGAAATAAGCGGTACCGACCTTACAGGTTTCAGTACAAGTCTCGGCGTTATGCAAGCGCTTCGGTATATGACGGATAACTTGAAGGATGAAAACGGCGACCCGATTTATGATTATCTTTCAACCCATCATTATGATGCTACCCGCTCTGCAAAGACAATGCTTGAAAGATGCAAAAATTACTTCCCGCTGCTTGAAACTACTCCGGAGAAACTTGACCTGTGCATAACCGAGGCGGCTCCGTCTTCTCATCCCAACGGGGGCGAGCAACGTGTGCAAAATTTCGGCTGTAACGAAGTAAGCTGCGCTATTACCAATATGAATTCGTGACTTTCCGGTTATGGCTCTTGGTTTTTCCATCAAGAATTTCTTGCTAATCCTATAAGTATGTCTATCGGCGGCGTAGGTGCAAGCTTGTGGGGCACTCCCGCGGCATCACTTGATAATGTTACACACGATTTAGGTATCAAGGGTCTTTTGATGAGATATACATATAAGCACGGCGCAGTATATGAAACCGAGGTTTCGGCCGATGATATCAGAACTTCATATATAACATCCAAGGATGGCAATGACCATACAATAATTATCGATTCAGATAAGAGTGATGCTACCAGAAATCTAACAATAAATGTGGATAGCAATATACCCGATGGTACGGTGTTTGAGCGGCATATCTTTGACTTCACCGAGAGTTTTCCGACTGATGATCAAGGTTGGGAAACCCTCAAAACCTCTGACAGTGCCAAGTGGATATATAATACTGTGGATTCTTTAGGCAACACTCAGGGTAGCGCAAATGCAATCATACCTCCTACCGATAAATATGTAACCGTTCAGAACGGTAAAATCGAGGACATATTACCCAATAACCACGTAGGAATTATTTATACAACTACTAAACAAATAGTTCAAATAGAACTTAAAGATTTAGAACTTGAAGTTGCTTCGGGCGCAAGTGCCGCTTTCGAACTTAAAAAGGTTTACGGAACAAATAATCAGAAGGTAACCTTTGAAGTTATGGGTAAAAACGATTATGTTAATTTCGGAAATGGTAACAATGCAGGCGTAGCCCTTAACGACCATGGTTACGGTTGGACCACCCAAAACGCAGGAACAATAACTGCAGATGGTGTTTATACCGCTATAGGAACCAATTCGGGTGATACGGTAGCCATTAAGGTGATTCCTGAAGCTGACCCCGATGCTTATTCGGTAGCGATAGTTAAAATTATTTAATAGGGAGGAAAACAATTATGAAAAAACTATTTAAAAATTCAATAGCTGTCATTCTTTCCCTCGCTATTGTTTTAAGCGTATTGCTTCCCGTTTTAAGCGGTGTTATCAGTTTTGTTTCGGCCGAAACCGCCGAACAAACATTGGCTATATCTGCGCTTAAAGATGCCTGGGGTAAAATGCAGAAGATAGAAACCATTATGTATCCTACCATCCAGAAGGTTTCGGGTACAAACACCGTAGCAGATAGTATTTATACTACGGCAAACGGATTAGATGCATCCTTACCCACAGGTATTAGCGCTAATCAACTCGGCGATTATTATGCCTATCATAAAGGCGCCTTTGAGACAACAGGTACGGGCGAAAACCGTATTATGTGGTCAAAGAGCACTACCGCTTTTCAGACACTTGCTTCAAAAATAGATAAGTATGATGATATCGCATTTAGTTTTTATATAGAAGACCTTACCGTAAATGTATCGGGGGGAGCTCTTCAAGCATATAATAATGATTCAAGTAGATTAATTGAAGAAAGTTTCATTGTTACCGAGGCAATGAAGGGCAAATGGACTACCATTTATTCTGCCGATATGGTAAACGGCGGAATCGATGGCATCCGCTCGGCTCTATCTTCGAAAAATTTCGGTTGGATTCAGCTTAATTTCGGCGCTAATAAGGTGAAACCTAAGGGTTGGTTTGGTAGTTTAATCGGTATTTTAAATGCTGAAGTTCCCGAACTTGATGGATTAGAACTTATTAATGCAGCCAAAGCTTTGGATATATCGGAATATTCAAATACCGAGGATTTCATTTCTGCTCTTACAGCCGCAGAGGCCCTCTTTATTGACGATAGCCCCAAAGGAGTTGCTGTTAAAAACCTTAAAGATGCCTGGGGTAAAATGCAAAAGATAGAAACTATTATGTATCCTACCATCCAGAAGGTTTCGGGTACTAATACCGTAGCAGATAACCTATATGCAACTTCGAACGGATTAGATGCATCCTTACCCACCGGTATTAGCGCTAATCAACTTGGCGATTATTATGCATATCATACCAAAATTTTTGATACCACAGGAACCGGAAATAACCGTATTATGTGGTCAAAGAGCACTACCGCTTTTCAGATGCTTGCTGCAAAAATAGATAAATACGATGATATTGCGATTAGCTTCTATATAGAAGATTTAACCGTAAACACATCGGGCGGAGCAATTCAGGTTTATGATAATGCTTCTTCACCGTATTCGGAAAAATCTTTTGTAATAACCGAAGAAATGAAGGGCAAATGGACCACCCTTAATTCTGCCGATATGATTAATGGCGGAATTGATGGTATTCGTTCAGCGCTTGCTTCCAGAAATTTTGGTTGGATTCAGTTTAACTTCGGTGACAATAAGGTTAAGCCAAAGGGTTGGTTTGGAAGTTTGGTAGGTATTATAAATGCCGAAGTTCCCAACCTTTCGGGTGTAGAACTCATTTCCGCCGCTAAAGCGCTTGATATAAGCGGTTATGAAAATACAGAGGCATTTACGGCGGCTCTCAGCGTTGCTGAAGAACTTTATGCAGAAGAATTGGTGGAAGCAAATCTTAAATCCGCTTGGGGCGAGATGGAAACTGCTCATAGAGTCCTTGAATATCCCACCGCTTACAGAAGAACTGCGGGAACCGATCAGGATAATCTTTACGGTTTCTCAACTGCTGTAAACGCGAATGGATTTTCACTCTACGGTGAGCAGACTGCTACCGTTAATATGACAGCGGCTCCCAACAGAACTGCAGTATCAAGCTCTGCTAATACATACACCTTATTTATGTCAGCAAAGCCCACCGAAAGCGCCGTTAACCTTGATAGAGGTATTTATATAAACGGCGAAGATGCGGCGTATCTGTATATAAAGGTAAACTCTGTTGCAAAATCGGGTCGATTGGGCTTTAAGATTGTAACAAACGGCAGCAATATATTTGTGAGCAATTACTATTTAACGGTTGATGCCGGTAGTGTGGGAAATTGGCAGAAGGTATCCCTTGATGACCTTATGCCAATGAACGCTATGACTGATTGGAAAACCCAGTTGACTACTCAAAGATTTTCCCGTATGGAGCTTCAGCTTGTTGATGGAGCCGAGGCGAATATAACCGTTGGTTGTATTATGGCGGCAAAGAGCGCCGTAGCCCCTGAGCTTGAAGGCGTAGAGCTTATTGATGCGGCTGTGAATTTGGATTTATCCAATTACACAAATACCGAAAATTTCGTTTCTGCATTAAATACCGCAAAGGAATATTATGCGGAAGAAATGGCAGTAGTTAATCTTAAGTCCGCGTGGAATAAGATGTATAAGGTAGATACCCTTATGTCCCCATCTTTAGAAAAGATTTCGGGAACAAATACGCAAAGCACGGTTTATAATACTGCCGATGGCATCGAAAATTTACCCGCAGGTATTACCGCTGATAAGCTTGGTGACTATTATTCATATCACGGCGGAGTTAACAATACTACCGGAACTGCCGAAAACCGCTTTATGTGGTCTAAATTCACTAGCGGAACATCGGCTGAATATTCGCGCCTTGATATAGCTGATTATAAGGATATTATGGTCAGTTTCTATGTTGAAGATGTTGCGAAGGCGGGTTCATTTAATATTGATTTATATAGCGATGGAACGGTTGATACTGCTGATAAGAATTATAGCATAAGCGAATCCGATGAAGGCAAATGGATAACCTTTACTGCTTCTGATATGAATAGCGGCGGAATGAACGCCATTCTTGCAACTATGAAAACCAGCGACAGTGATAATAACGGAAACACCGCCAAATTAGGTTTCTTGCAATTTGCACTCGGCTCTAATGCTACTAAATTCAGCGGCTGGTTTGGAAGTTTAGTAGGAATCGTTAATGCCAAAGCGCCCGACCTTTCGGGTTCTGAACTTGTCAAGGCGGCAAGAAAATTCAATATTAGCGGCTATAACGATACAGAAGCGTTCGTAAAAGCTCTCGCTGATGCAGAAGAAGCATACGCCGATGAGTTGGTCCTTGAAGACCTTAAAAACGCTTGGCAAAAGATGGAAGTTTCCACTAAGGTACTACAGTATCCCACTGTATACAGAAGAGTATCCAAAGATGACCAGGATAATCTTTACAATTTCTCAACAGCTTTAACCGATGCAGAAGAAATTAAACTTTATGGTGAGCAGACCGCTACACTTGATATGGCCGCAAATCCCAATAGAGCAGGTGTAAATTCCCACGATGGAAATTCCTACACATTGTTTATGGCGGCAAAGCCCACCGCAGAGGGCGAGCAGAATCTTGCCCGCGGTTTCACATTGCAAAACGAGGGCGGAGCATACCTATATATCAAAATTAATTCTGTAACCAGCGAAGGTAAACTTGGATTCAGAGCCGTAGGCGGACCGAGTACCATTATCGCAAGCAGCAAATATATTGATATTAATTCTCAAAACGCTGGTAAATGGATAAAGGTTACTCTTGATGAACTTATGCCTATGGGCAGCGTGAGTGATTGGAAGCAGTTCTTTAAAGAAAATACCTTTACACGTTTTGAACTTCAACTTGTGGGCGGCGCAGAGGCCAATATAACCGTAGGTTGTCTTATGGGTACCATAAATGCTGAAATTCCCGCAGGTAATGAAAACTGGAATGTAGCCGAATGGGTATATCAGGCATCCCGCATTGATATCACGGGATACAATAATACCGAAGATTTTGTAGCGGCTCTTCAGAAGGCAAAAGAACTTAGGGATAAGCTGGGCGCAACGAGAGAATGCGCAGTAACTTCTTATGCGACTTTGGCCGATGTTGATATGAATGCCGATACTCTTTCGAATAATCTTTTGAAGGATTTAATTCCCGAAATAAACTACTATAACGGTAGCGCAATAATGCCTATAGAAACTGAAACATTAGAGTTATCTGACGGCTTATTGGATACCGAAGAAATGATTCCTGCAGGCGATTTCGCGAAGGAGGGAAGTTATCTCGAACTTGTATATTCTTTCCCGGGTGAATTTAATATTAAAAATATTTTAGTAGCAAATAGCGAAATAGCCGCTCTTAGAAATGCATCGTATAAAATATATACATCCGATGAAAGAGCAACTTTATTTACCAAGGATAGTTTGCTTTTAAGTCACGATAACGAGGCGGGCGATTTTGCTCAAACTTTCTCATTCGATGGCTTTGGAACGGTTGAGGGTAAATATTTAGCGCTTCGAATATATGAGCCCTATACCGATGCCGCTGCCTTTGATGATATTGTAAGAATTAGCGAATTTGGAGTTTGGGGACAAATTATACGATATACAGTTACTAAGGGTGAATTTTCTGATGAAGAAATCGCAGCCCTTGGCGATAACCTTCTCGTAGGCAAAGAACAATGGTTCAGATTCAACAGCGGAACATCTAAAGAAAGATTATCATCATCCCTTGCGGGATATAACGTTACAACATTGACCGATGGTAATACCAGAACTCCTGTTGGTATGACCAACATCAGAATTTCTAAAGCGGATGATGAATTAGAAAAGTATATCTATTTCGACCTTAGAGCGCCCCATGTTATCGATAAGATACTTATTAACCATTTCTGGCAGGCATATTTGCAGACGGGTAAATACGAAATCTATGCCTCGAATTCGGTAAACACATTGTTTAAATCAAGCAGTAAGGTAGCATCCTACGATAATATGCTTAACGGACCTAATGGATCTACCATTACTCAGGTATTCAATTTTGACGGTAATATTACTGCAAGATATATTGCCTACAAAGTTATTTTCCCTGTAAATGATTTCGAAAAGGCAGTGAAATCTTGGACGCTTACAAATATGTATTTCCGCCATACTTTGTTTGGTGTCTATGGCGAAAAATACGTTAAACCTTTAAAGGAAGTTAATCTTCTAAACCACACGCCCGTAGAGGTTTACCGCACCGATGTTGACGGCAAGAGGGCAGAAGTTCCCGAAACGGAATTCGGTTATAATGAATATGCTCTTACAACGGATAATAATTACGATAATGCGGTGTTGGTAGAGCAAAACGGAAAAGACCTTGATTTCGTATTTGATATGTGCGCAGATGTTGAGTTAACGTCGGTTGCTCTCAACACGCTTAGTAAAAATATCAAGCGGTTTAAAGTATATGCATCCGATTCCAAGGAGGGAGTCTGGAAAGAAGCAAACTTGGTTTATAATTATAACGGGGATGCTACCGATAAGGCGCAAAAACTATTCGCCGAAACCTCCCTTGAAGCAAGGTATCTGAGATTTTCCGTTATAGAAACTGTTACAGGTGCTGCTGATATAACCGAATTTGAAGCGATTGGTTGGAACACCTTTGAGTTTGAGTACATAAATATTGTTGAAGATAATGCAAGTTATGCAGACATCTATACCGAAAATAAAGAAAATTATGTTCTCGACTATATGGATTATACCGCCAATAAATATACCCTTGATGGCACAGGTAACGCAATTTATCCCTTCGCCAATATATTTGACGGCGATGAGGGCTCCGTAGGTGACATCTATGGCGGAGAAAACGGAAAAGAATCTATAAATATAGTTGTTAATCTTCAGAACTATAATGCGATAGATACTATCAATGTTAAGGCAGGAAGCACCCCTGATTATTGGCCCAGACAAATGAAATTCTATATCGGCGCCGATGAAACGGAATTGTTTGGCGAAAATGCTAAACCCATAGCCACATTTGATGGAATTGACGATGCAGATGAAGAAGGCAACTTCGAAATCAAAACGCTTCCCACTGTTACACAATATATCAGGGTTGAAATTCTTGAAACTAAAAACAAGTATTTCAATGAGAAAATTCTTGCGGTTATAGGTCAAATTCGAGTTAACGGTCTTGAACTTGTAGGCCGAGTTGATGAGGAGGGCGTTGTTAAGCGCATTCCCGATGAAGAAACGGGTATTATTGTTGAAATCATGGGCAAAAATGAAAATGATACCTATGTAGGCGCTACCGATGTTATGGTTGTAAAACGCAACCTTACAGCCGAGGAAGTTAAGACACTTAAAGATAAGGGCATCAAGGCCACAACCGAAATGTATGAACTATATCTAATCGACGAAAACGGAAATATAGTTGATGATGTGGGAGGAAGAGATTTAAGAGTTAAAATACCTAAATCAATGGCTTCCGATTCTGAAAACACCTATATTGCAAATTCTTATTTCGGCTATCTTGAAGTTATAGAATTAGATGAATCCATTCAGAATGATAAGTATTTCGTGATTACGGCAATTGATACCGCATTTATGAGTTATGCTCTTTGCGAATTTGCAAACTTTGATGAGGATGACGGTTATATAACCGAAACAGACAAGGATAACGATGATTTCTTCTTTGAAGAAACCGAGGAAGAAGAAACCGAAGATGATGAGGATGAATATGAAACAATAATTCATAAGATTAAACGTCCTAAAAAGAATGCAGACGGATTTAATTATCTTTGGGTAATTATTGCGGCAAGTTCGGCAGTAGTCGTTATCGCGGCAGCACTCATTATTCTCTTGATTCTTAAGAAAAAGAAGAAGGAAGATGGCGAAGTCCAATAATTCTTATCTGAATTAACGCAAAAAGGCACGGATTTTTAATCCGTGCCTTTTGTTTTTTTATTGGTTTATTCTTCGGTTTTAAAGGAAAAAACCTTTTTAAGAAGGGGTTGGGCGCCGGTTACGGGGTCTTTTTCCATAACCATAACGTCCTTCATATATTCGTTCCATTTTTTAACTACGGGGCTATCCGCCTGCACCCTTCCCGCTTTTTCGATGCTATCGCATTCATAATAGCCGAAAAGGTCGTTGCCTACATTCCAAATAGTGTAATTTCTGATGCCTGCCTTACTTAAAACTTCTTTAAGTTCGGGCCAAATATTGTCGTGGCGGTAAATGTATTCTTCGAGTTTATTCGGCAAAACGGTTGCCTTCCAAGCGTATCTTTCCATAAATTAGTTCTCCTTTATATTTTTAATTAAGGGCAAAAAACTTTGCCTGAAGCCCAAAGACAAGCGCCGCAGGTTGGGGAATCACCGTAAACACAGTCGGTTAAATTCTTCTTTCGATCATCGCACCCCCAACATATATCGCAAAAGGGAAAATAGAAGGTGCGCACCCGTTCTCTGAATTCGGTATATTGCGGATTATTCCAACTGCCCATAAGGCTTTCTTTTTTAATGTTTCCGTAGGAAAAGCTTGTGATTTCCCGCTTTTCTTCGTAAAGATATGTATGGCACCCATGTAAAAGTTGCATACAAGGAGAAACATCTCCGTTCCATTTTACGAAAACAGAATTGCTCGTTATGAAAGGACATACATACGGCTCGGTTTTATTTGCTTTGAGGATAAATCGGTGCATTTTGCCGACGGGTATATCATCCCTTTCGTATAGAAGCGCTTCCTTTTTAATTGGGGATGAGGGAATCATATGACTTATATTGAGGGTGTCCACGCTATATTCCTCGGCAAATTTATTTATATATTTTAATTGCTCCGCGTTTTCACTTGTTACCACAAAGGTGATGCAAAGGCGCGTATCGGTGCCGTTTCTTTTAAGATTAAAATTTCTTAAATTTTTCGTAATTATATCAAAATGACTTCCGAGTTGTATAGATTCATAAATAGATTTCTCAAAACCATCCATAGATACCCAAAGTTCATCGAGTCCCGATTTTATAAGATTTTCGCTCATTTCTTCGGTGAGCATAGTACCGTTGGTCAAAAGAGATATCTTTTTACCCTTAGGAACAATAGAAATCATTTGGCATATTTGCGTGTGGAAAAGGGGCTCACCCATTCCACCGAAAAATACTTCTTCAATATGGGGGAGTGTTTTAAGTTCTTCTGCTAAATTTGCAAATAAAGAAAAGTCCATATGGCCAAGTTTCTCATCTATCCATCCGTGGCGAAAGCAAATAGAGCAGTTAAGATTACACATGGAGGTGGGCTCAATATACAATTTTTTCGGAAGGTCAATATCATCTTCATCAAAGCGAAGATAATACATAGGTTCCTTATTATTCAAAGCTTCACCCCTTTTGAAAGTTCTTATCATATTGTATTATAGTCACTTTAAAAATCAAGATTCGTATGGCAAAGAAGGAACAAAACAGCACTTTTATGAGCAAATATAGAATTATTCTTTATTTTATGTATGGTATAATATAATTAAGAAAATTACACCTTGGAGGTAAATATGGTAACTGCAGAAGGAATTAAAAGATTAGCAAAACAATTAGGAGCAGACCTTTGCGGTATTGCATCTATGGATAGATTTGAGGGTGCTCCCAAAGAGCAGGACCCCCGTTACATACAACCTGATGCTAAAAGTTGTATAGTATTAGCTTTTAGAATCCCTCGCGGATATCTTCGTGGTATTGAAGAGGGTACCTTCTTCTCTACATATACAGCTATGGGATATGCAGGTATAAATGAGGTTTTCGGACCCGTTGTGCTTCGTGAGCTTTGTTGTTATCTTGAGGATGAGGGCTATGAATCAGTGCCCCTTCCCAATATTTATTTAAGACCAAGTGTTTATTTTGATAAGGAACCGGGAGACCCGTCTGTCAGCGTTCCCGTTTCTCCCGATAAACCCTGTCCCGATGTTATGATAGACCAAAGAGTTGCCGCTTATGCCGCGGGCCTTGGCGAATATGGTTGGAGCAAGGTTTTTCTGACTCCCGAATTTGGTCCTTTGCAGAGATTCGCCTGCCTTTTAACTACGGCAGAACTTGAGCCCGACCCGATTTTTGAAGGCAAGATTTGTGACCGCTGTAAAATATGCGCAAGAAGTTGTACGGGTCACGCTATTTCTATGGATGAATCGGAGCATATCACTATTGCAGGTCACGATGTTGAATATGCAAAACTTGATTTAAAAGCTTGTTCTATTGCTTACCGTGGCGGCGACCCCGATTATAATCCCTTCTTGGCGACGGGCGTTAAACCCGAAGATTATAATCAACTTTGGATGGGTAGCCCTGTGCT
>JAFSAK010000004.1 GCA_017441045.1 Clostridia bacterium | reverse complement strand
TTTGGCGGTGGTCATTTCGCTGCCCATAGCAGTGTCCTCAACCCAAGTTTTAGGGTCAAAAGCGGGAATCTGTGTGACATTGGCGTTTCTGCGGTTTTCATCGTACCAATCGGAAAGGGCTTTACCCTGCTTGGTTTCAATAATATTCCAAGGGGTTGAAGAGTTGGGACGGGTGATTTTCGTGCGGAAAACAGCAAAAATATATTCGCCTATGGGAACAGAGGGGTTACCGGGGGTTTTATTGGAGGTGTTAAGCCAGTTCGGCTCACCTCGTTCACCGAGATAAACGCTGGTGGTGTATATATAATATTCCGTATCACTTACAACCTGAATTATAAAAGAAAGTCCCTGCGCGGCTGCGCCGAAAAGAGCTTCCATCTCGGCATCGCCCGTAACGGCCATACTGCCGAAATAATCTCGTTCCCAACCAAGGCCGCCATCAAGACGGTTTTGGATATATTCGTTAAGGTCGGAGTTTTTATTATCAAGGCCTATAACGGAGCCGTTTTTCTCACCGCTTATGAGGTTCTTAATAAGCCAAGCGTGGTCTTCGCCCTGAATATCATCGGGTAGAATATCCGAGCCATCCCAGGTAAATTCGCTTAAATTAAGGGGAAGTATATCGGAGACACCCTGCGGTCTGTCCTCGGCATAACGCCATACGGCGAAAACTCCGCCTATCGACAAAAGGAGTATAATGCTCAAAAAGAGAGAAAGATACTTAAAAAGAAAACGACTTCTCATAATCAGATCCTCTTACCTTCGCGGTGACGGACAAGCATTTCTTCGGTGATTTCTGCAATTCTTTCGTCTTCAGCGGCGAATATCTTCTTTTCGGCAATAGGAGTTGCTATAACGGCGAAAACAACCAAAAGGATACAAAGCCAACCCGCAGGTGACTGCATAAAGAGAATAAAGCTTCCAACGAAGGGAATGCTTTCGCCCTTATAGATACCCTTGATTTGCTCGTATTTAACGGGAAATTTATCAGGGATGCGGTTGGCATCGCCCTGACATAAGAAATATCTTTCGTTGGGGTGAGATTCGCTTGGCTCCTCAATGCCTACGATTCGGTGGATAACCAGCATATCCTCCTGTTTATAAACAACGATATCATAAAGCTTAAGTTCTTCTTCGGCGGGCTTTTTATAGGTTAAAACCAAGTCGAATCGGCTAAGCTGATTATTTATGTTATTCTCAAAAAGATATTCGTTTTCGGGATCCTTATAAGCCATCGAGGAGGTTTTGACAACATTAAGGGTAGGAATTGCTTCAAAGGAGCGTTCTTCCTGAAGGTTGACATACAGAGAAAAACAGAAACAAACGACTAATAGACCGCATAGTATAAAAGATACTATACAGTCGATAAGACAACCTTTTTTCTGCTTTTCTCTATGTGTCTTTAGAATTTCTTCGTCCTTCTGTCCCGCTTTCACAAGGGAAATGTACATCTTAACCATAGCAACAATAAGATAGGTAAGAAGCGCGGTAAGAATAGTGAAAACTATAGCGCAGAGTATGAAGATATACAGGTCATAGCCCTTCAAGATTTTTCACGTGCCTTTGCATAAAAACCTTACCCCGTATTTCTACGGGATAAGGTATTTGAAAATTTATATTATGTAAGATTAGGGATTAGAGGTAGAGGTTATACCGTCGCTGATGCTGATGTTAATCTGACCTACTTTGAGAGAGTCGGTATAAGCATCATAATCAGATTTAGTATCGAGGTTAATCTCATTTAAAATAAGGCACTCTGCAACCTTAGAAGCAGGGATAGAATACTTAAATGTGCCGTCTGCCTGCTTTGTTCCGGTCCAGTCTATATCCCACTTGGTACTGTCAACGCTAGTGAAAATCTGTTGCTCGCCGTGTTTCCAGTTGGCAACATCGACGCTGGAAGAGAAGGCAAAGGTAGAAAGAACGGCATTTTCCTTTACTTCTTCACTTGCATACTGAGAAGGAGTAAAGGTAACGATGATTTCACCTGATGCCTGCAAAGAGGTGGTGTGTGTTGTGCCAACCTTGGGGTCAACCTTTAACTGAAGACCGGCAGCGGTAACGGTATAGGTGCCAAGACCGCCTTCAAAGGTAGCTTCGGTAAGAGTAATGGTACGGGCGCCGGAAATATCGGCTACGTCATTGTGCTCATTGTAAACCCAGGTAGCATAAACGCTGCCGATGGTTACGCAAAGAGCAAGGGCAATAATAAGACTTAATCTTTTCATTATTTTTCCTCCAAAAATAAAGTTTGGTTTAAGTCGCGCATAACTTTGCGTGGCTATATAGAAAGTATACGCCTATAAATTTTAAAAGTCAAGGGGAATTGCGTTTGTTTGTTAAAAAGAACGGAGCGTTTTCACTCCGTTCTTTTTACACTTATACATTGAGTTGTAAGGTCTTTGGCGGGGGAACGGTGCAACGGTAAAGAAGGTTATATTCGTTGCAGCGGTCAGAATGCTTGGACTTAAGTTTTAAAATAAGTTTATTTTGGTGGAATACTACTGGTAAGGTGAAATTAATCGAGGGGCCGATTTTTTTAGAATCTGCCGCTATTTCGCCTGTGTTCCAAGTGAGAAGCTCGTATTCCTTATCGCCTATTATGATAGAGGCGGTAACAGTGTCCTCGGTAGGTTCCTGACTATCGTTTATATACCAAAGTTCTGCCCTGAATATTTCTCCGTTTTTCCAATCAAATTTTCCTATTCGAGCGGTGGGGATTTTAGAGCGTAGCGCGTTTTTAACTGCATAATAGGCAGGTGTCGGTTTTGCGGGATAGGCAATAAGCGCGTTGCCCGCCGCAGTTATCCACGGCTCGTCATAGCACCAGTTAATAGCCATTGAGCAGTAGGGCCACTGCCTTCTTGCTTCCTCAAAGATATATTGGTAACCCGAGCACTGAAGCCAAGAGGATTGTTCGCAAACATCCTTTAAGCAGGTAGGTTTGCCAAAATAATGCTCCAACATATAAAGGCATGCCCATTTTTCTTTGCCCCAGGCCTCGAAGGCGTGGTGATAAATCCAGGAATCTGTTTTCTCAATGGGGAAAAGCTCATTTTCGGGAATAATCTTTTTCAGACTTTCTTCATCTGCAAGACTTGGAACACCAAATTCGGTGTAGGCGGTTTGGTGGGCATTGTTAAAAATTTCGAAAACGTCTTTATTTCCGTTAACACCTTCATAGCGGAAAATATAACCGCCGTGCGCCATACCCGTAAGGGGAGAAGTCATAAGGAATGGGCGTTTGGGGTCTAAACGATAACAAAGACTGTTAAGCAGACGGAGAGGAAGGGATTGGTCATCCATTCCTGACCAACCGTTAAATAACTCGTTACCACCGCACCAAAGGATTATTGAGGTATATCGGCGCAACGATTTAATAATAGAGGTTGCCTCTTTTTCAAGTACTGCAAGATAATGGGGGGTGCCCTCATAATTATTGCAGGCAAGCATAAATTCTTGCCAGACCATAATGCCCTGACGGTCACATTCCTCATAAAATTCATTTTTACAAATACCGCTGCCGCCCCAGATTCTGAAGATATTCATATTTGCTTCTTTTGCAAGGGTAACAAGTTCGCAGTAACACTCTTTGGTAACGGCGCCGAAGAAAAGTTCGGGATTAACCCAGTTGGAGCCCTTGGCAAATATTCTTCTGCCGTTGAGCAAAACGGTAATGGGGGCGGGGTAACGACTTTTCGGGAAACCGTCTGGTTCCCAATTGGTGCCGATATTTTTCACAAGAGAAACTGTTCTGAAACCAACCCGGCCGCAAACAGTATGACTTTTTGTTTTTGCTGACCAACTGTAAAGATATGGTTCACCCTGACCGTTACACCACCAAAGGTTTATGTCTTTCAAGGTGAATTCGGGATTAGTACCTTCATAAACCACCTTACCTTTTCGGTCGGCAACCGTATATGTAATTTCGGCAGAGCACTCGGCTTCGAAGCGGGCAGTAACGGTCTTGGTTTCAAGGTCAAGGTCATAGAAAAGTTCGCAGTTATTTATATAGTCGCTTTTGCGGGTTTCGATATACGCGGGCTTCCAAAGACCTGAAATAAGGAGATAGGGGTTCCAGTCCCAACCGTAACAAACGGGGGGCTTGCAGGACTGCCTGGCATCGCAGCGACTATTTGGAAATTCGGAGGGCTCAAAGGGATGAGGATAGATTAAAACTTCCAGTCGGTCACCCTTTTTTGCCAATTTGGTAATATTAATTTCGACAGGAGTATACATACCTTCCCCGTGAATTAATCTTTCTCCGTTTAGCAAAACATCGAATTCATAATCTATGCCTTCGGCAACAAAATAGATATTGTCATCCGATTCCTTTTCGAAATCAAGCTCCGTTTCGTATTTCCAGAAGTTTTCAGTATATGCTTCAAATTTCTTTGCATTGGTAGAAAATTGAAGGGTATCGAGCCAATCTTTATGTCGGGCATAATCCATTTGAATATTTCCTGGCACTGTGGCATTAAAACTTTCAAGAGAAATACCTTTCCCATTGCAAAGGGAACCCTGCCAATTTTGATAAAACCTCATCATTCCAACCCCTTTTGGCTATGTTGGCGCCGATACTTTAAGCGCCAATTTTATTATATCATAAAGAACAAAATAGTAAACCCCAATATGATAGATTTTTTCAATGAGCGCCGCCCTATTATAAGGAAAGTTCTATTGTTCGTAGATAATAATATGTAGCGTAATTATTGATTGCAGAAAAAATAAAAGCGAGGTATTGCCTCGCTTTCGTTTTTATATATTCAGAATTATTCGGGCTTCTTTTCAAGCTTTAAGGGGTAGTCACCAAGGTGCTCCATTTTAAAGCCGTTTTTCTTGTATTCTTCATAATCGAAGGCCTCGAGTTCGTCAATGGCAAGCTTGTGGAACTCATAGAAGTTATACCACCACTCGTAGCCACTGCCGAGTTCCGCATTTAAGTAAGCGTCGGCGATATCGCAGCCCATAGCGGGAGCAACATAAAATGCGCCCATAGCGAGAACGTTTACGCCGTTACCTGTAATTGCTCTGAGAGCGGCAGGAACGCTTTCAACAACGCCTGCGTGAACGTGGGGGCATTTACTTGCGGCGATATGAATTCCCATACCCGTTCCGCAGAAAAGAAGGGCTCTTTCATATTCGCCTTCGGAAATCTTACTGCCTACGCGAAGACCTACTCGGTGAAACATATTCTCGGTATCATCGGGATCGCTATCGGCAACTACGCCGAGATCCTCGATTTTCCAGCCCTTTTCCTTAAGGTGAGCAACAACGGCTTCTTTTAAGGGGTAACCCGCAAAATCTGCGCCTACAACAAGATATTTATCCTTAACTGTTTTCATAAAATCGCTCCTTTTATTTTTCTTAGTTATAGTTTAACATACCTTTTTACCTTGTCAAGCAAATGGTCAAACCGGTCAACTTGGAAGGGCTGAAAAGTAAAAATAGTACAGTATGGTTTCGCGGCACAAAAATCTTACTTTTATATTAAAATGTAAAAATAGGACAAAAAACAGGTAAATACAAGACATTGTTTTTTATAATAAATTAATTATAATAAAAGTAATAAAATAATGTGAAGGTGTTATTTATGGAAAATCGATTTAAGTGGAAC
>JAFSAK010000066.1 GCA_017441045.1 Clostridia bacterium | reverse complement strand
TACAACTAACCTCCGTGTTATCGTAACCGATAGCAGTTGCATAGTTAAAGATGTTATAGTTAAACCTAATACCACCTTGGTTGGTTATGACTATACCTTCGATGTATCCAAGATTCTTGTTAGCACACAAGGTAATGTTTATGTTACCGCAGGAAGCGTTAATAACGGCGCATTCGTGTTCGATGAAAACCATGAATTTACATATTTCTTCGGCCGCAGCACTGTTCAGCGTACAGCGGAAGTTCTTCTTAACTATATCCGTAAGCAGTTTATGACCCGCGAACAGATTAAGAAACTTCAGAACTACTCTCCCGCAACAATCCTCCACTTCGATCTTGATGAAGAAGGATTTGTTTATACCGTAACCAAATCGGGTACAAGTACCGCCGCAACACTTAATAAACTTAACTTCAGCGGTAAAAACATTATAAAGAGCGAAGGTATTATTTCTACCTACGGCGACCTTGAAGGCGTTCGCAATATCTTAAGAAATAACCACTTCACCTCTTTTAGCGACGTGGATATCGATAATGAAAACTTCGTTCATCTTCTTGATGAAGGACGTGGTAAGGTATTCCAATATACCCAGAACGGTCAGTTGGTTTCCGTTTTTGGTGGATATGGCACCCAGCGAGGAATGTTCTCTAAACCCATCGCTATCGAAACCATCGGAAGCAGAGTTTTAGTTCTTGATTCGGGCGAGTGCGGAATAGCAGAGTTTAATCCTACCGACTATACATTGCTCCTTCGCGATGCTTTTATCGACCTTGATACAAGCGACCCCGAACGCGCGATAGAACTTTGGGAAAAGGTTAAGACATATAATACCAACAGTCTTTATCCCTATTACGGTTTAGGAATGGCGTATGAGAAACTCGGCGATTATAAAACCGCTATGGAGAACTTCAAACTCGCTTCTTCCAATAATGAATATTCCGATGCTTTCCACGAATATCGTAAAGAGTATGCGACGGATAACCTTATTTGGCTTCTCTTGATTGCAGTAGCAGCAATAGCGATTGTTGCAGTTGCAATGAAGCTCATTAAAAAGGCCTTGATAAAGGCATCAGGCAATGAGGCCTTTACCGTTCTCGAAAATAAATATACCTTCCCGATATATACTCTGACCCACCCGTCAGACGGTTTCGGTCAGTTTAAATATCGCCCCGAATTGCCCTCCTTCTTGATGAGCGCAATTATCGTAGTGGCATTCTTCTTCATAAAGGTATATGAGTTCTTCGGAACAGGATATATTTTCAATACAAATGAACCCGAAGATTATTCCATTCTTTCAACCTTAATCGGTTCGGTTGTAATTTATGTTTTGTTTGTAATAGGAAACTGGGCAGTGTGCTCACTTATGGATGGTAACGGTAAGATGAAGGAAATCGCATCCGTTACGGCCTATGCCATAATTCCATATATAGTCAGCTTACTTGTAAATACTGTGCTCTCAAACTTCCTCACTTTAGATGAAGCAATGATTATGAGCATCGTAAGCATTGTTGGTCTTGTATGGTCGGGAATGATTCTTATCGTAGGTCTGAGCCAAGTGCATCAGTACTATATCGGCAAGACCGTTGTAACAACGATTTTATCAGTATTTGCAATGATTATTATTGCCGTACTCTTATTCCTATTGTTCTCACTTGTTCAGCAGGTACTGTACTTCTTCACCGCAATAGTGGAAGAATTACGATTGAGATAAAAACAAATACAAAATATAAAAGGAGGAATCTTCTTTGCAAGGTATATTAAAACAAATGCGTTGTTTGTTTTGTTTGGTTCTTGCCATTGCGTTATTGGTAACCTCCGGCTCGGTCGTAAGTCTGGCCGCTAAAGGCGAGGAAACCGAAGGAGCCGAGGCCGCTGAAGGATATACTTTGGTTGCCGAGAGCGATAGCATCGCAATGTATGCAGAAATGGAGGAAGGCCATTTTTACCTTGAGAATAAAAAATCAGGTGATAAATGGTATAGCGTTCCCCAAGGACTCGATGAAGACGAAATAACCAAAAGAAAAGAAAAAGTTGCCTATAAATCAGAACTTATCGTTGATTATGTAATTCATGAAGGTTTTGCCTCGGGCGGACTTGTTTACAATTCAAATAGTAATGCAGAATGTGCCATTTCGGGCGAAATCAATATAAAAACCATTAAAAACGGTATGCGTGTTGAATATGTATTCTCGGGACTTGGCTTCACAATTCCCGTTGAATATACCATTTCGGGTGACACATTTAATGCAAAAATCGATACTAAAAACATTAAAGAGGGCAAAGATTGCGGACTTATCCGAATCTATCTGCTTCCAACCTTTGGCGCGGCAGGCGCAGAGGAGCAGGGATATCTCTTCATCCCCGATGGTTCGGGCGTTCTTGCAAACTTTAATAACGGCGTCGCATCCAATGTGTATAAAGCAAATGTTTACGGCACCGAAACCTCAAATAAAAAGGAAACCAGCTATTCAAATACCGAAAATATCCGTATGCCCGTATTTGGTATGTCAAAGGGCACGAGCGGTTATGTGGCTTATGTAGAAAAAGGCGATGCCGCCGCATCTGTAAGAGCAGTTGTAGGTAATGCTTCTAATGCTTGGAACTTTGTTCATTCGGTTTTAGAATATGCCTTTATCTGCGAGGATGAACTCGTAACCCATTCTACAAGCACTTCTAATGCGCTTTTCCGTATAGCAGAGCAGAAATATTCGCTTCCCGAATTTTCTGTTAACTATGAACTTTTAGCAGGCGAGAGCGTAAGCTATGTTGATATGGCGGAAGTTTATCGTGACTTTCTCGTTAACGAGAAAGGCCTTGAGAAAATTAAAGCCAACGATATGATTAGCTTAAATGTTTATGGCGCAGTTGAAACTCAGGCAAACTTCCTCGGTATTAAGTATAAGAAACTCAAAAAGCTCACAAGCTATGAAGATGTTGAAGTAATCATCAAAGCCCTTGAAGAGAAGGGAATAGCCCCCGAAGATTTAGGCGTTAGATATATCGGTTGGCAGAATGATGGTATATTCAATAAAGGTCAGCTTAAGAATAGCAAAATTTTAGGAGTTTTAGGTGGTAAAAAGGATTTCAATGACCTTCAGAAATACCTGAAGGAAAATGATGTTTCCGCCGCCTTCGATGCAGACCTTGTTTTAACCCGTTCGGGCTCCATAAATAAGGTTGCAACCACCGCATTCAATAAAAAAGCGTGGCAGTATCAGTATCTCCGTAGCGTTTATGTTTCTAAACTTACCGTTGACCCTTGGACTATGGTAAATGAAGCTACTCTTAAAAAGAATTCCGCTTCTTACCTTAAGTCGCTTAGTAAGTCCATAGAAAATGTCGGCCTTTCTACCCTTACAAATACCCTCTATTCCGATTTCCATCAGAATAAGGGCTCTTATAGAACCGAAATGGCCGAAACCGCCGCCGAAGTTCTTGAAAATTATAGCAAGAAATATAATGTAATCGGCGATAGCGCAAATGCCTATGCATTGCCCTATGTAACCAAGATTTATAATACCCCCACCAAGAATAGCGCCTATAAGATGTTTGATAAAGAAGTTCCTTTCTATCAGATAGTTTTAAAGGGTTATATTCCTATGACGGGCGGCGTTGTTCAGGCCGAAATCAATACCGATACTGAACTTTTAAAAGCTGTTGAAACAGGCACTGGCCTTCTTTTCAACTGTATATATGAGGATGCCACTCTCGTTCGTGGCCTCCGTGAAGAAGATCT
>JAFSAK010000065.1 GCA_017441045.1 Clostridia bacterium | reverse complement strand
TTAACATAAACATATCGTGGGTGGTCGCAATATCACCATATTTGCTGGAACGTAAAAGTTCAAAGGTCATATTAATATTTAAGAATTTGGGATGAAAATATACACAGGTGTAGTGCGCTTTTGATTTTGAAACGAGCACAGGATTTTCCGACTCGTCAAAGCACAAAAAAGACGGAGCGTTAGCAGTAACTTTTTCACCGCCAACTTTAAACTCTAATTTCCCTTTAGTGAGTATGATTAGCAAAAAACATTTTCCCTCGATATTGATATTATTAAGAACGTCGTCTTTGACACACTCGACAAAAGCAACTTTCCCTTCGTTATACTTTCTACCAACCGTAATGTGTTCCACCTATTATACCTCGTTATTCTTCAGAATGATTTTTTATACTGCAATTCTTTAATTTAACCTTAGGATGAACAGACTCAAAATTATGAATCGAAGAATATGTAACATTATTTATAAATCCTCCAAAAACTCCATTTTCCATTTGATTATTAGCTAATGTTGTTTTTTTACATTTTTCTAATACAACGGGGCCGATATTGCAACCATTGAAAACAACACATTGTTTATCTTCCAATTTGATTAGTTCAATAAATTTTTCTAAAGTTCTAATTCTCTCTTCAAGTGATTTTATATATTCTTCATTAACCATATTTGATACCACCTTCTTTATTCATTTTATCATACTATAAATTTCCACACAACAATTAAACTTTATCTATTTTCAAATTTGTTTTATCTAAAATTAAAAGTATACGCAAAAACCGTTGCAGAAAATCTGCAACGGTTTTATTTTATGATGCTTCTTTTGATTTTTCGGCAGGAGCAAGCCCCTGCCCTACATTGTTGGCAACGGATTGCGCGGTTTCTAACATATTCTCGGCGAATATGCCGTAACCCTTTTGGCTATCGTCTATAAGAACGTGGGTTACGGCGCCTATTAGTTTTCCGTTTTGGAGAATCGGGCTACCGCTCATTCCCTGCACTATGCCGCCCGTTTGGGCGATAAGGTCGGGGTCGGTTATGGTGATGACAAAATTCTGCGTTTTTGCGTGATAGTTTACTGTCCGTTTTTTAATGGTGCAAGAATAGAGTTTTGCGGTATCGCCCATAGTGGTGCAAAGAATCTGGGCTTCCCCATCTTCCACCTCTTGTTTCATGGCAATTTCCGTAAGGTTGGCTACATTTATTTCGCCTTTAAGTTTTCCGTAAATTCCGCAGTCACTATTTAAATCAATATCGGCTATTGAATCAAAGGTGAATTTTCCTTTAAGTTCCCCCGGAGCGCCCGCGGCGCCGCGACTTACCGAGACTATCTGGGCATTAACCATCTCGCCTCTTTCAACTGTTAAAAGGGTATCGGTATCATCATCGCAGATGCCGTGACCGAGGCCGCAAACTATATTAGTAGAGGGGCTATAAAAGGTCAAAGTACCAATTCCCGCGGAACTATCTCTTACCCAAACTCCCAGTCGCCAAAGTCCGTCATCATTGGATTTTTGCGGTTTGACATTTATATTGACTATTCTGCCCTTACGGGAAATTTTGAATTTTAAAGGTTTTCCGCCGCTTGATTCCACCAAGTAGGATAAATCTTCATTACAGGTAATTTTCTCACCATTAACGCTTTCAATATAATCCCCTATCTTTATTCCTGCCTCTTTTGCGGGATTTAAGGTGCCGTTATCGGTATTTATATCGGTTAAATCTATAACGAGAACGCCTTCGGTATAAATTTTCATACCAAAGGGTGTACCGAGGACGGCGGCATACATATCATCCACCACCTGAACATCCGCCGAAGAAAAAGGTATGACACCGAAAATTTTAAGGTCTACCTTAAAGGTTTCGCCCACATTGTATGTTTTGGAATCCACCGCCGAGGTATTATTGAAAATTGCCTTAACGGGCACCGTAGTATCAAGCTCTAAAATTTCACCTTTATTTATTCTATACGAATCGGAAACCTGACCGCTCACCATATAAATAAGGGTGAAAACGGCGCAATCAAATAATAAAAAAACGAAAAACAAAAACTTTACCGTTCCTCTTAAAAATTTCATTTTATTTTTTCCTTTCATTTAACATTCGTATTTTTAATTTTCCCTTAAACCGAAACTTTAAAATAGGAAAAATTTAAAAAAACAAAAGGACACCCGACGGTCCTTAAAAAAGACCGTCAGGTGTCCCCTATTTTAATTTAAAATTATTCGCCTTGTGGGAAGTCGAACACTCCGCCTTCGGTTTCTTCCTCGGTTTCCTGTTCTACCATAGTATAACTCGATTCGCTTACATTAGCACCGAGTTTTATTCTAACTTCCTTTACATTTCCGCCAATAGATTTAACCGTAAGGGCTACAGTATCGCCCGCCTTACTATCCTCGATAATATCAAGAACGATATCATCGCAGGTAATCTCAATACCGTTTATATGGGTAATAAGATCACCCTTTACGAGTTTTCCGTGGGCATCAGCAGTTTCGCTCACGGTTACAACATAGATTCCGGTAGTATCAAAATTATTGATTTCGGCATACACTGAGGAAATTTCCGTATAGGTAATTCCGAGTTTTGCTCTATCGGTAACTTTGCCGTTTTTAATGAGTTGGTCTGCAACCCGTTTAACAGTTACTGTGGGAATTGCAAATCCAACGGAATCATATTCATCCCCCGTCATTTTAGAAGAGGTGATTCCCACTACCTGCCCATACATATTAAGAAGCGCGCCGCCTGAAGAACCGGGATTTATGGCGCTATCGGTCTGAATTAAACTTGAAGAATAATTGGTCGCGCCCGTTACTCTGCGTTTCGTAAGAGAAACAATACCCTCGGTAATACAGTTGGGCTCCATAGCCCCGTTGGGACGGCCGATTGCTACAGTTGGCTCACCGTAAACAAGTTCTTTTGAATTGCCAAAAACCGCAGGTTTAAGGTCCTTTGTATTTTTAAGTTTTAATATGGCAATATCGCTAACCGTATCCCCTGCCACATAGGTGGCTTCTCTTTCGCTGCCATCATAAAGGTAAACCTTGAATTTGGCAGATGTGATACCGTCATAAATATGGTCATTGGTTATAATATAACCTTCTTTTGAATAGATAACACCCGAGGCATCTTTAACCGTAGATTTATTATACGCTCTGATACCAACAATGCTCTCATTTACCGCATTATATATTTCGGTGGCGCTCATACCTTCTTTATCCTTGGGTTTTGAAACAAGATCAAGTTGAACGGTGCTGCTATAATACCTGCCGCCAACACTGTTTTTACCCATAAAATAACCAACCGCAGTACCTGAAGAAAGGGCGATTACAAGGGCCATAATCAAGGCAAAAATGCGAAGTCCCCTTTTTTCTTTCTTATAATCATTTTCAGGCGTTATTTCGGTATAATTCACACTATTAAATGAAGATTCATCATTGAAGGTATCGGAATTAAAGGAAGTATCATCATTTAAAGTGGGCTCCTCAAATTCGCCCGTTTCTGCATTTGCCTCTTCATTTACGACCTCAACTTCGGGCTCCGCTTGGAAATCCTTAACCTCTTCTGCCGAAGGGTTTACTTTCTCTTCAGATTCAAACTCTTTGTTTTCAAATTCGTTCATAAATACTCCTGTTTTTTTAGTTTATACGAGCGGCAAGGTCACCTCAAACAAGGTGAATTCGTTTTCAACACTTGAAAGCGATATTGTACCGCCGTGGTTTTTAACAATGGTTTTAACTATATAAAGTCCAAGTCCCGTACTCTTTTTATTGGCAGAACGGGATT
>JAFSAK010000064.1 GCA_017441045.1 Clostridia bacterium | reverse complement strand
TCGCCCAAGGCGTTCAAACAATGTTTCGTTAAAAACTAAATTCGCTATTTATGGCGAATTTAACTTCACTTTTGCCGAACGGCAAAAACTTCACTGTAATTCATTACAAATTCACTTCGAACCGTCGGTTCGAAACTTCACAAAACGCCACCCAAAAGAACTTTTATCTTTTTGGGTGGCTTTTATGTAATTTTTGTAGTACAATAAAGAAAAATGTCGGAGGTAATATTATGACAAAAACAATCAACAATCAAATTCTGTTTTCCTTCACCCATTTTTTAAAAGAAAATGAGAAAAGCGCCAGCACCGTCGAAAAATACATTCGTGATATCCGACATTTTTTGAAATTTCTCAAAGGGCGGGAGCCCGACCGCTCCCTTCTCTTAGCATATAAATCCATCCTTAAGGAAGAATACGCCGTAACAAGCGCCAATTCTAAAATAGCGGCTATAAATTCTTTTTTCAGATTTTTAAAACGGGATGAACTCATATTGAAACAATTTAAGGTGCAACGAAAGGTTTTTTGCTCTGCGGAGAAAGAGCTTACGAAGGCAGAATATTTCCGTCTTGTAAACGCTGCTAAAAACACGGGCAACCGCCGCCTTAATCTTCTGATGCAAACGGTTTGTTCAACGGGTATCAGAATAAGCGAACTTCCATTTATAACCGTAGAGGCGGTAGATAATCTGGAAACTCAGGTTTCTCTCAAAGGTAAGAACAGAGTTATCTTTATAAGCCCGTCATTACAGAAAAAATTAAAGCAATATATCCGCGAAGAAAATATAAAATCAGGTCCCGTATTTGTAACCAAAAACGGAAACCCGATGAACCGAAGCAATATATGGAGAGAAATGAAACGCCTTTGCAATTTGGCAGGGGTTGCGCCAAGTAAAGTTTTCCCTCATAATCTGAGGCATCTTTTCGCAAGAATATTCTACGGAATTGAAAAGGATATTATAAAACTCGCCGATATTTTAGGCCACAGTAATATAAATACCACCCGTATATATATAATGAGTAGCGGGGAAGAACACAAAAAAAGAATAGAAACAATGAAATTGATAATATAAAAAATCTCCGTCTTTGGCGAGGACGGAAAACAAAAAAATACAACATAATGGGCATTATGTTGTATATCTTCAATATAAATTGCAAACCTCGATTTTGTTTGTGATTTATTATAGCATACATATCGGGTTTTAGCAAGGTTTTTTTCGCATTTTCAAGCCATTTTTTTAATATTAGGTGTAGCAAAACAAACCTTTAAAGGAAAATTTTTCCTTTAAGGTTTTTTTGTTACGCTTATTTTTTTGCGTGTTTTTTAAGTTGTCTTTTTTAGCGAGTTTTCATTTTTTCTCGTACAACATAATGCCCATTATGTGATTTGCTTTGTAACATAATGCCCATTATGTTGCTGTTATATATGCAATCTGACAAAGAGGCGGTGGCAAATAAAGATGGCAGAAGAAAAAAGGTTCCGTAAATTTAAGACAACTATTATCGTTTTTTGCGTCTTGTTAGCCGTCAGTATTCTTGTTTTAACCTTTTTGATTGTAAAAAGAAAAAGTAATATTTCACCTGTGGACAGTATTGCTCCCAACAATATTATTTCGGAAGAAAACAATTCGGGTGATAAAAATTTGTCCGCCTCAAAAGAAGACAAAGTAAAAGAGGAATTTACACCCCATCTCTCTTTACACCGATTTTCCCCCGAAGGAAAAGAAGAATTTACGGTGCAAAATCTGTTGCCGGGTGACCGTGTTTCAAAAGAATACGAAATTGCGGTTTCCTTTAAGGATAGTATGGACCTATGCTTTTATGCTCCCGTAAAAGAGGATATCTTTTCGGTTAGTGATGTATTAAAATGCAGTGTTGCTATTAAGGATAGCGGTCAAATCCTCTACGACGGACTTTTAAAGGATATGCCCTCTTGCCTTACATACCGTCTCTATTCAAAGGAAGAAACGACTAAAACCGTAACCTACCTGATATCCGTTTATCTCGACACTTCGGTAGGTAACGAATATATGAGCGGAAAACTTACCGCAGATTTTAATTGGTGGGCAGAAACTCGCGAAAATCTTGTTTCTCCCGAAACGGGCCTTTACGGATTTATCTCCGTTTTATACGCCCTAATCGCATTAGCCTCATTTCTTGTGATAATTATTACCGTTATCAGAAGAAAGCGCACAACCCTTGGTGATGAAAATGAGCAAAACATCCAAAAAACTTAAAGCCGCAATTACCGCAATTATTATACTGGGACTTTGCCTCGCAATAACCACCGCCGCCATTGTTATGGTGGGTCTAAAAATAGAAAACAACGTTTTCGGTTTGGGCAAAGTGAATATTGACCTTAACGGCGGTAATGCAGTTATTAAAAAAGAAGATTTCCTTTTTGAGTCGGGTGCCACCGTTAAAAAAGATTTTTACATAAAAAACAACAGCACCTGTGCCGTTTACTATAAACTTTATTTTTCCGATGTTAAAGGCGATTTAGCCGATTTTATGGAAATCACAGTTTATGACGACGACAAAACGCTCTTAAGTGGCAAAATAAATGACTTTAACCGTGATACCGAAGCCGTTGACTCTTTATTAGAAGAGGCCGAGGTTAAAAATCTTTCGATTGAGTTCCATTTACCTGAAACTATCGGCAATATCGCTCAAGCGCGTTTTCTCACCTTTAACCTCTGCGCCGAAGCCGTTCAGGCGAAAAACAATCCTGAAAGGCGGTTTAAATGATGTTCAAAAGATTAAAAAGAATCCTAAATTCAAAAAGCATCCCTAAAAGCCCATACCAATATTCACCGCCCAATAACACCGAAGGTTTCTTATGCCATACCGACTGTGAACGGTGTGTATGCTGCGGCCGCCCCATTCCCGAAGGAACTATGATTTGTACGGCTTGCGCCACCCTTTGCGAAGAAAACGATAAACGGGATACTCGTCTCTATGCGCAAATAGAAAATAAGGAGAAAAAGGATTGATTTTGTGAAAAAAGCACTCGCAACCCTTAAAAAAGTTTTAACCGTTACATTTATTACCGCGGCCACCTTGATAACCATGTTCACCGTGATTTCTTCATTTGCCTTCGGCGGAACAAACAGAAGCTTGTTCGGTTATAAATTCTTCGTTGTTTTGTCCGATTCTATGAGCAAAACCGATTTTGACGCGGGGGATGTTGTTATATCCCACTATGTTGACCCTTCTACCCTTAAAGAAGGGGACATTATCTCCTTTATATCTCAAAACCCCGAAAATTTCGGTGAAACCGTAACCCATAAAATACGAAAAATTACAGTTAACGATAAGGGTGAACAGGGTTTTATTACCTACGGTACCACCACCGATACGGATGATAAATCCATAGTACTTCACCGCTTTGTATTAGGAAAATACTGTGGCAAACTCTCGAAGGTCGGTTACTTTTTTAACTTTTTGAAAACCACTAAGGGATACATTGTGTGCATATTTCTTCCTTTTATGGCGCTTATCGGCCTACAAGGACTTGATTGCGTGCGGCTTTTCCGCAAATACAAAGATGAAGAAAACAGAAAGTTAGAAGAAGAACGGAAAGATTTAAAACGGCAACAAGAGGAAAATCAGCGTTTACTTGAGGAATTAAACGCCCTAAAAACCCATTTGGCCGACGACGAGGATTCAAAAAACACCAATGAAACAAATAGTTGACACCCTTTTTAGCGATATTTTACTACTTATAATTGTTATTTTCTTAATCGCGATGTTTACCGTAACAGGCATATTGCATTTTCAAGAATTTCGCCACGAGTTAAAATACATAAATATGGAAATAAAACGCACTAGCGGTAAGGAACGAAAACACTGGAAACGGCGAAAGAGAAGATTATTATTCCCCTTCTGGCCGTTTAACAAATAGTTGTAAAGCCATTAAAATTCGGCTTTATATATGTTAGTCCAAAATTTATAAGGAGGTTTTTAAAATGACTAACTCAAAAATTACCAAGCGTACATTTTGGGGCGCAGTACTCTCTTTAATTCTTTGCGTTTCAATGCTCGTTGGTACCACATTCGCGTGGTTTACAGACACCGCCTCGACTGCTGTTAACTCAGTTCAGTCAGGTACCCTTGATATTGAACTTCAATATCAGAAAGATGACGGAAGCTGGGCAAACGCCGAAGGCACCACCCTTAGCTTCAAGAAGAATGCCGCTGCGCCTGCAGGCGAAAAAATTCTTTGGGAACCCGGTTGCACCTACGAGCTTCCCGCAGTTAAGGTTGTTAACAAGGGCAATTTAGCCGTTAAATACCAAATCGCTATAAGCGGTATTGATGGCGACGCAAAATTAAACGAGGTTATTGACTGGACCTATAACAACCAAGCGGTTCTTACCTCGGAAGGCACCCTTCTTGCAGATAAAGAATCTGAGCCCATCACCATTAAAGGTCATATGCAGGAAACTGCCAATAACGATTATCAAAATCTTACCATTGACGGAATCGCTATCACCGTTTACGCTACCCAGTTAGCATATGAATACGATAGCTTTGGCAATGAGTATGATGCAGCTGCCGGAACTGCTTTTGTTGGTGGCGCAGGTACCGAATCAAATCCATATCTTATCGACGCTCCTTCTCAGTTAATGAGTATCTCCGAGCATTACGACGAATACAATTACTATAAAATAGCAGACGGCGTTGAAACCCTTGATATGACCGGCATCGGTAGAATTGACCTTAACGGTAGTTTCGACGGCAACGGTGTGGAAATCGTTAATCTTTCCACCTCTCTCTTCAGAACTGTCGGCACATCTGATACGGCTCAGGAAATCAAGATTTCCAACTTTAGCGCAACCGTTCGCACAACCGACGGACATGCGCTCGTTAGAAATATCTACAATCCGGGTGAAACCGTTTTCGAGAACGTAGAACTTCATGGTTATATTGAAGGTCAATATAATGTTGGCTCTTTTTACAACTACGGCACCGCCAATGCCGGTGGAAGTGACGGCGCAAATTACACGGTTTCTTTTGTTAACACAACATCCGATGCAACTCTCGTATGTACCACAGGCAATACAATCGGCGGTATGTTAGGTCACGGTTATGAAGGCGCCGACTATCAGCTTTCCATCAATATGGATAGCGCTTCGGGTTATACGGGCAATATGTATACAAATGCTAATACTTGCTATGCCATAATGGGTATGTGCTCTCACTCTACTTATATACTTAACGGCGTAGAAACCAGCAGATATGATAATACATATACCCATTCAAGAATTACTGTTGCTGCTCCCGCCGCAAGCGCAGATGGCTATTATGTTGCCCCTGTTAATAACGCCGACCATTATATAGTTTATCTTAACTCGCAACTCACTGCTTACGATGAAAACGGCGTTAAGATTTCTAATTTGGCAGGTATAACCTGGAATCTCGGCAAAGAAACAATTACCTCAGGATTGGACGGCAAAATATTTGATACCATCAACTCTGCCACCATCGTGAATGATAGCAACGATGATATAGGTTACGAATTAAATAACGGCGAACTTACAATCTATTCGGGCAGAGATGTGAACTACGCATCGGGTTGGGTAACTCTTCAGGTTAACCAGTACGATGCAAACAATACCCTTTTGGCAACAGGTATCATCACTGTATATACTTTTGCTGAACCCTAATACTTTTAAACAATAAACCCATTCTGTTTTTTTGCAAGGGAGGTTAAAATGAAACACGCAGATATAAAAAATCTCAATTTTGTGAAAAGAATTTGCCTTAGCATAAGCGGCATACTTTTATGCCTATCCTCTCTCGGCTTTTCTTCCTTTGCTTTGTTCACAAATAGTAGCTCCTCCCTTGCAAACTCCGTTGTTTCGGCAAGTTATAATTTGTTTGTTGATATTGATGGCAATCCCTTTCCTACCGACACCGCAATTTCCCTGGGCGAAGGAACATATACCGTAACGCTTACGCGGGCGGTAGGTCAAAAAGCAACGGGCTTTGGCATTGTTAATATAAACGGTAAAACCTATTATACCAAACAAATAGACGAAGCTCCCCTTACCTTTACTCTCACCCTTGCAGAGCCTTCAGAAATTGTTTTCAGTTCCCATTGGGGAAAAGCGGAAAATTATAACAATATTACCGAAAACGGACAGAACTTAATTTCTCAAGGCGATTTTTAGTTTTTTCTTAAAGTCCCCCGAGATATATTCCCATAAGCAAATCCCCACAGAAAAACTGTGGGGATTTGCTTGTTTATCTTTTAATGGCTATTATTCCGCTTTTATCTTTTTAATTTTTACGGGCTTGTTTTCGCTTTTGGCGAATTCTATCATTGATTTTGTTCCTCGGCTTTTGCCATCCCGTTTTTATCTATTCGACTATTCTTTAATTGCCTCTTTAAACCATTTCATCCATTGGTTTTTGATAACTATATGACCTGCGACGGCGGGGTGAACTCCATCGGCGGTGATTTTATTAACGCCGATGCGCTCTACCGCTTTATTTAATTCTTCCTGCAAGGGAATAAAGGCAAGACCGTGCTTTTCTGCCAATTTCTTTGCAACGGCGGCTCTTTCCTCGGCTCCCTTTTTAAATCGCTCCCACTTATCAGGAATTCCCTCAGTATTACGGGTTGCCTCATTTTCAAATACATAAGGCTCCATAATGGCGATTTTAGTATGAGGAATTTTAGTCTTTAAAACGGTTAAAAGATGGTCGTAATAAAACGCGAAATCTTCTGTATCAACACCGTTGGGCCAACCACCCAAATCGTGCCATATATCGTTAATTCCTATCAGTATGCTCATATAATCGGGATTAAGATTTAAAATATCGCACTTTATTCTGGCAATCAGGTCGGTTATTCTGTTACCGCTGACGCCTCGGTTTAAAACCTCGTACTCCTCGCCGAATTCGAGCTCGATTTCGCCCTTGGCAAGATATGGATAACCATTGCCCATACCGTAAAAATCGTTTCGGTTTCTGCCGCAATCGGTTATGGAATCGCCCTGAAACAACACTCTTTTCATTAAAATCACCTCATAGGTTAATATACTTTAATTATAACTTGCCCCTATGGTTTGTCAAGAATTTAAGAATGTAAAAAAGAGCATTATTTTTGTATAATAAGGCAATTTAAATAATAAATTCCTTGTAAAACATTAAATATTAATTTATAATATTTATGAACTAAATTTACGGAGGAAATTATGAGTTTCATTAAAGATGATTT
This sequence comes from Clostridia bacterium, assembly GCA_017441045.1. Next base: position 2,497 of record JAFSAK010000064.1, on the reverse strand, counting down.
TTTACTTAATAACGAAACCGCAAAAAAACTTTACCACAATTACGCCAAAAAAATGCCTATTATTGACTATCACTGTCATATAAATTCGAAGGAGATAGCCGAAAACCATAAATTTAAAAGCATTACTGAAATCTGGCTTGGAGGCGACCATTATAAGTGGCGCACCATCCGTTCAAACGGTGTTGCCGAAAACGAGATTACGGGGGATGCGGACGATTTCACTAAATTCTCGCGCTTTGCCCAGGTTATGCCGAAACTCATAGGCAACCCTATGTATCATTGGTCTCACCTTGAGCTTATGCGCTATTTCGGTTTCGAAGGTACATTATCTGCCGATAATGCCAAAGAGGTTTTTGACCTTTGCAACGATAAACTTAAAGATGACAGTATGTCAGTTTTAAGCATTATTAAAAACTCTAATGTTGCTATGATTGGCACCACCGATGACCCCATTGATGACCTTCGTTATCATAAGGAAATCGCCGAAAAGGGCGAATGTACTGCCAAGGTGCTTCCCTCTTTCCGCCCCGATAAAGCGGTTAATATTGATAAGGCGGGCTTTACCGATTATATAGAGAAATTGGCCGAAGCCGCCGATATGAAGATAGAAAGCGTCAGCGAAGTTTGTGCAGCCCTTGCTCGCCGCCTTGACCATTTCTGTCAACTTGGTTGCCGCGCTACCGACCACGGAATTGATTATATGGTTTATGAAGTTGCCGACGAAAAAGAGGTTAATAAAATCTTCAAAAAGGCAATGAGCGGAAAAGCAGTAACTCAGCTTGAAGCCGATAAATATAAGACCTTCCTGCTTTTATTCCTTGGCCGCGAGTATGCAAAGCGCGATATCGTAATGCAGCTGCATTACGGTGTTCAGAGAAACACAAACACAAATAAGTTTGCCGCCCTCGGCGCAGATACGGGTTTTGACTGTATCAGTACCAAAGAGTGCTGTTTTGCCCTTACAGGATTTTTAAATGCCCTCGACTGCGACGGACTTTTACCCAAAACCATTATTTATTCTTTAAATCCTCACGATAATGAACTTATCGGAACGGTACTCGGTTGTTTCCAAGGTACCGAAGCCGCAGGTAAAATTCAGCACGGCTCGGCCTGGTGGTTTAACGATAGCAAATCGGGTATGGAAACCCAACTTAAATCCCTTGCAAACCTATCTGTACTGGGTAACTTTATCGGTATGCTCACCGATTCCCGCAGTTTCCTTTCCTATACCCGCCACGAATATTTCAGAAGAATCCTTTGTAATTTAATCGGCTCTTGGGTAGAAAACGGGGAATATCCCGATGATGAAAAATATCTCGGCAAACTTATAGAGGATATCTGCTATAATAACGCCGCAAAATATTTCGGACTTATATAAAAATTAAGTTCTACGGGGGCTTTTGTTATGAATATGAATTTGGGAAATTCTGAGATAAATAACACCCTGCCTTTTTTAACGGATTGCGTTACTCCTCAACGCTTTGGCGCCAAGGGAGATGGCGCAACCGATGATACCGCGGCGCTTAAAGCCGCGTTTTCAAGCGGTAAAAACGTATTTTTGCCCGAAGGAATTTATATTGTAAACGAGCCGCTTTACGTTAACGTTAAAACCACCGCCCTTTCAGGTTCGTCCACCCGTTGCGCTCTCAAAGCGGGAGATGCTTTTCCGAAGGGTGAAACCATTCTTACCTTTTATAGCCCAAACGGTAATTTCGAAGACCGTCAGGAGCGTGAGAATGTTCACGGCGGATTTTCGGTTCTGGGCAGAAAATATGAATGTAACGGAATCCGACTTGGCGGTCTGCGCGGAACCGAATACGAGGGGCATATGGAATCCTCTGTTTTCAGAAATATTTTGGTTGACCGATGCGATACCGCGTTTATATGGGGCGCCCACGTTTACCGCAACACCCTTCTTAACTGTGACAGTCACTCCAACCGCAAATGTCTTAAAACCAGCGAGGATATAAGGGATAGCGGCGAGGCCTTCACTTGTATAAACTGCGGCTTCTGGTCAGGAGCCTTGCATCTGAAAAACTGCGGAGAAATTATGTTTTTCTCCTGCTCTGTTCACACAAGAGCCCGTCAGACAGTAGACGGCAAGGAATACGGCCATTATTTTGAAAACTGTTACGTTTCTATGCAAAATTGTCACTTTGAGGCAATTACACAATGGCGTGAGGAAGATGCTCTCACCCCTACTCCCACCCAATTTTATTCCCTTAACGCCTTGGTTTATTTAACCAACTGTTTAGGGGCTGTAACGGGCAAATCGCTCACCCTTTCGGCGCCGCTTTTTGTTGCCGAGAGTACCAACGGCGCACCCTACGGTATTTTTGTGGACGGAGGTCTTTGGAAGTACTATTTCTGCCGACTCAATATTGCAAGACTCACAAGCGGAAACGTTATCCTTCGCAATATCCCCTTAAAACGCGCCACCGACGGCGCCAAGATGAACTACCCTATTTTCGATTACACAAAACCCCTTCATCTGAAC